>CAKVNP010000422.1 GCA_934777095.1 uncultured Clostridium sp.
GGCGATTCCTTGACTTTATCAAGTGGCAAACTAAAGGTCGGCATGGAAGTTGGGTATCCACCTATGGAATATTTAGACGAAGATGGTGTAACGGAAGTAGGCTTTGATGTAGAAGTTGCTAAGGAAATTAGCAAAAGGCTTGATTTGGACTTGGAAATAGTTGACACAGCATGGGATGGAATATTTAGTTCACATGATTATCAGTTGGCTGCCAGCACTTTTAAACGCTACAGGAATAACTATCTCGCTTACTATCTTATCTGTATCCTGCGGCTTAATACTTAGCTTATTTTTAGCACTAGGTAAAATATCAAAAAATAAGATAATACATTCTTGTTGTAGTGCTTATATTTTCTTTTTTAGAGGTACGCCTCTTTTAATGCAATTATTTTTTATTTATTATGCGCTGCCGCTAATAAATGAAGCTTTTACCATTAAAAGTAGGTTTGTAGCTGCCTGGATTGCTTTTTCCTTGAATTCAGCAGCATATTTAGCAGAGATTATTAGGGCTGCCATTCAATCAATTGATGCAGGTCAATTGGAGGCAACTAAAACTTTAGGGATGTCTTATGGACAGGCAATGAGGCTCATTATTATACCTCAATCCATCAGGCGCTTAATTCCACCTGTAGGAAATGAATTTATTATGGTTATAAAAGATACATCTTTAGTATCAGTGATTGCACTGGTAGATTTAATGAAAAAAACTTCGCAGATAATGTCTTCAACGGCAACCGCTCTTGTATTTATACCATCAATGGTAATCTACTTGATTATGACCATGGTATTTACTTGTATTTTCAATAAACTTGAGAAGAAATTCTCAGTATATGAATAGGAGGAGCGTTATGACATTAAATAATAGTTTATTACAATTTGATTCTGTGCCTGAAATAAATGAAGTGGCCGCAATGATTAAAACAGAAAATATCTGCAAGAATTTTGGAGATTTAAAGGTATTAAAAGATATCAGCTTAACTATTGCGCCGGGAGAAGTTGTCTGTATAATTGGACCTTCAGGAGCAGGTAAATCTACTTTTTTAAGATCGCTAAATCATCTTGAAAAGATAACCAGCGGGAAAATATATATTGAAGATAAGCTTCTAGATGATCGAGAAAATGGCATTAATTCAGTAAAGCTTTCTCATAAGGAACAATCCGCGATATTGTTGAAAATGGGCATGGTATTTCAAAGGTTTAATTTATTTCCTAATAAGACTGTATTAGAAAATGTTGCAATTTCGCCTATCCATGTAAAAAAGGTTAATCCAGAAACCGCCAGTAAGGAAGCTAAAGTATTACTTAAGAGAGTAGGGCTTGCTGATAAGATGGATACTTATCCTTCCAAGCTTTCAGGGGGACAGCAACAGCGGGTGGCTATTGCCAGGGCTTTAGCCATGAAACCTGAAATAATGCTTTTTGATGAACCTACTTCAGCATTAGATCCAGAACTTGTAGGGGAAGTTTTAAATGTTATGAAGGAATTGGCCAATGAAGGAATGACCATGATAGTTGTTACTCATGAAATGGGTTTTGCTAGGGAAGTGGCAGATAGGGTAATCTTTATGTATGAAGGTAGTATTATTGAACAAGGTACACCTGAGCAGATTTTCACAAGTCCAAGGCAGGAGAGAACAAGACAATTTTTAAAGAGTATTCTTTAGGTTGTAAGATAGTTAAATAGTGTTTATATTTAAGATAAAAAAACGGATTCAAATTATGAATCCGTTTTTTGTTATGCTAATTTTCTTGTGAATTAGCAAAGTATAAATCTCTCGTACGTATTATTCCATCAGAGTCTTTCCAGTAAAGTGTCTGCAACGAACCTAAATCAGCTTCATTAATCTTAAAGATTAATACATCATTTGCAGTTAATTCATCACACATATTTATATTATTATAAAGTTGGTGATATGTTATATAAAGATGCGCAGTCATGCCGCTGTCAATATATGGACTTGATACATAATCAAAAGGCGTTATTCCAATATTAGTAATTGTTTGTGAAGTAGTTACTGATACGATTCTTTCAAAGCCACTTTCATAGGCAGCGGGATTGTCCACTACAATGGGATTTTTCCCTTCTGATTTAGCTTTTTCTACATGATATTCAATAACTTCTTCTGCAGTAGTATTTGAATGAATATAAGATGCATTAAAAGAGATTGAAGATGGTATAGCATATTGCAGCCTGCTTAAATTATTACCTATTTCTTTAATGTTTTCATAAGCTTCCTTAATTTCAACGTTTTCAGCTATTAACTCCATATTTAGATTTTGCATCTCAATAACATCATTCACTACTTTATAATATTTGTTATTAGTATGCTTTACATAAAGGCCAATACCTAGCGTAGTAATAAGCAGTAAACCAATTATTAATTTTTTCATTTGTTATCCCCCCTAATAAAAGTAAATCCACTACATTTTAACTGTTATAACAAAAAAAGTCTATAATATATGGTATAAAAATCTAATTTTTTTTACAAAAGTGATTAAAATTTGGCTGAATATTATAAAAATCTAAATAATGCTTGACTTTAAGTTAGCTTTAGCGTGTAAAA
>CAKVNP010000423.1 GCA_934777095.1 uncultured Clostridium sp.
GCCCTATCCTTAAACCTTTTGCTACTCACATCCATTCCCCCGCTAAGTATCATTTAACTAAAGAATAAATATGAATAGCTGTAAATTCAAATTTAAAAAATATAAAGAATAAAATTCATATATCTCTAGCTAAATATACTCATTATTTTATTAAGGAAACTTGATTTCACTTGTTCATTTTTTTCAACATTAGGAAAGAAATCTTTAGACATATCAATTTTTATAGTATTGGTATCGTCAGCATAAATCATGCCTATTTGATTTTCAGCAGTGTCTTTTATTGTTTCCACTGATGAATATTTAATCATTTCAACATTCAATGCTTCATTAATACTTACCTGTTTTTCATAACTTTCCTGTATTTTAGAAAGCTCTGCTTGATTTTTATATACAATTCCATCCATAGTTAAAGATATACTTCCTAGCACTACTGCCAAAGTAGATACACTTAAAATATTACGTACTAAATGTTTTTGCTTTCTAGCTGCCTTTTGACGCTCAAGACGTTTCTTCTGCTGCTCTTCCTGTCTATCTTCTTTCCTTTTTCTTTCAGGTGCAAGTGCTGTATTTCCTCTAATATAATCATATTCTTCATATTTCATTTATATTCACATCCCCCATTGATTATCTATAATTTTTCTATTACACGTAATTTGGCACTTCTGCTTCTTGGATTCATTTCCACTTCTTCTTTTGTTGGTTCAATTGCTTTTCTGCTGATTACTTTAACTTGAGCTTTTCCGTTACAAACACAAATTGGGAATTCCTTTGGACATCTGCATGCTACTGCTAAATCTCTAAACTTATTCTTAACAATTCTGTCTTCTAAAGAGTGGAACGTTATGATTGCCATTCTCCCGCCTTTATTTAATTGTCGTACACCATCCTCAATAGCTTTATTTAAAATTGATAATTCGCTATTAACTTCTATTCTAATTGCCTGGAAAGTTCTTTTTGCCGGATGCGGACCTTCTCTTCTAGCCTTAGCTGGAATAGCGTCCTTTATAAGTTCTACTAATTCTAATGTTGTTTCAATAGGCTTTTCCGTTCTTCTAGTTACAATAAAATTAGCAATTCTTTTTGCAAATTTTTCTTCTCCATAATCTCTGATAATTCTATACAGTTCTTCTTCTGAGTATTCATTTACAACTTCATAAGCTGAAAAATCATTTTCTCTATT
Organism: uncultured Clostridium sp.; assembly: GCA_934777095.1. Taxonomy (GTDB): domain Bacteria; phylum Bacillota; class Clostridia; order Clostridiales; family Clostridiaceae; genus Clostridium. Next base: position 1,181 of record CAKVNP010000423.1, read on the forward strand.
CATTCTCATATCTAGTGGTGCATCCTGCATATAACTGAATCCTCTTTCACCCTTATCTAACTGATAAGATGATACTCCTAAATCCATTAATATTCCATCTACACCTGCCTCTAGATCTAAACCATCAATGATTTCTCCAATATTGTAGAAATTGTTATGTACAAAAGTAACATTTGAATAATCTTTCAATCTTTCTTTTGCTGCTTTAAGCGCATCAGTATCCTGATCAATCCCTATTAATCTACCTTCATTTGATAGCCTTTTTAGAATCTGCGAAGAGTGTCCCGCACCTCCTAAAGTACAATCGACATAAATGCCGTCTTCCTTAATATTTAGTGCTTCTAAACACTCGTCCAATAAAACCGAAACATGTTTAAATTCCATATGCTTAACTCCTTATATCCCTAGATGTTCCATACTTGCCGCTATAGAGTCAAAGTCAACATTTGTATCATTATACTCATCCCACTTTTCTTTGCTCCATATTTCTACTCTGGTTAATGTTCCTATACTTACTATTTCCTTTTCTATGGATGCATATTCTTTAAGATTTTGAGGAATTAACCCTCTACCTTGTTTATCAGGTTCCACTTCAGTAGCTCCTGAAAAGAAAAATCTAACAAAAGTACGTGCATCTTTATTAGTAAGTGGTAATGTTTTAAGCTTTTCTTCAAGAGCTTTCCATTCATTCATTGGATATGCATAAAGACAACCATCAAGTCCTTTAGTAATAACGAATTTATCACCTAAACCTTCTCTTAATTTAGCAGGTACAATCATTCTATTTTTACTATCTAAACTATGCTGGTATTCTCCAATGAACATTTTCTCTGCACCTTCTTAACATTTTCTTGCTACTTTTAACCACTTATCACCACTTTTAACCACTATACTATATATTCTATATAAAAATTGCCAATCCTTCAAGGTTTATTTACTAAAAATACATTTTTTTATGATAAAAATTTGTATTATTTAATATTTTTCTCAAATTTAATACTTAAACTACCATTTTTGAGCATTAATACCAACATATTTTTCGGAACCGTTTTTCCCTTTTTATTCTTTATACAACACTTTTTACAACTCAAAAAATAAGTCATGACTTAATCATGACTTATTACTACAATTTACCCCTCTATGCCAATCCAAAGTATAATCATTGCTATACTTCTTCTTTACTACATTAGTTGTAAACATTTACTATGTTATTTTATGATTATTTACTACTCTTTTTCCCTCTAAAGTGCTTTTATATATATAGAATTTTCTTTAGTGCTTATCTTTTTTTTAATCTCTTCATTATATATAGTATTTTCATGATGTCATTTTATTTAATCTTCTGCTCAAAAAAAACTGGAATGATACGAAATCATTCCAGC
>CAKVNP010000424.1 GCA_934777095.1 uncultured Clostridium sp.
CTATAATTTGAGCAAATTAATATAGCTCAACTTTAGTCGTTATGTACTTTTTTGTTTGAATCAACTTGTCCACTTAATCATAACACCAAAAATCAAATTTTATAATAGTGGGTTAATAGCAAATTTATATTATATATACTTTTAACAAAGTTTTTATCATTTTTGGATAATTAATTTAATATTTCTTAACCGTAAATAATAAAAATATAGTAATGATTTATTAAATGGGAAAAGACTTTACTTATATACTAATAGATTGTCAGCCTAATTTTGATTTATTAACGCAGAATGCTATTATCGCCAGTGATTATTATATAATTCCAACAAAATTTGATTATCTTTCTATATTAGGAATTGATACATTAAATAGCCATATTAATAAACTTTTACAGGAGTTATCTTTAAGCATACAAGAATTTAATTTTAAAGGATATGATAGTAAACCAAGATTGCTAGGGGTAGTGGGTAATATGGTTAATATAAAGAAAGGTAATGAATTAGTTGCAATTAATTCTAATAGTAGAAATTTAATTAAACCTGAATATAAGATATTTGATCAATCTTTAAGAAATAATCCGGAAATGATGGATATGCAGGGTTTAATCCCTGCAGTATTAAAGAAAAATTATAGTAATACACAAAAGGCTGTTGTTAATGAATTAAATATGATTACTAAAGAATTTGAGGAAAGGATAAGAAAGGAATATGAGTAAAGAAAAGAGTATAGCTATAATGGAACTAGCTTTAAAATTTATAGACAAGCTTACAGAAGAACAAATGGACAAGTTACTTAGCAAAAAATATTGTTTTAATATCACAAGTAACACATCAGATCATGAAAATAAAACTACAATAAACAAATTCACTAATGAAATTGGAATTTTAAATTCATTAACTAATAAGGAGGAAGCAAAAGAGTATCTTAAGGGATTAAAGCTTACAAATGAGAAGCTAATCTTCTTAGGAAAGGAAATGAATATAAAGATAAGTAGAAGTGCAAGAAAGGAAAATATACTTAATAAAATTATTGATTATTCTGTAGGAAATAAAGTTAAAACTAAAGCTATACAGGAAAGTATTTTAAAGGATTAATTTATGTTATTTATAAATTGTGTTGTATATTGAATATAATTGAAAAAAAATTATAATAGAATAGGTGAAAAATTATTATTTGGAATATATTAATTTACAAAAGAAGGGGATCAATAAATTGGAGATAAACAAAGTTTTAAATGATAATATATTGAAGGTATGGGCTAAATTTATCATAGCATCAGTAGTTGGTGTTGTCTTGAATACAATTTATACCTTAGTAGATGGGATTTTTATTGGACAAGGTGTTGGCGAAGTAGGACTTGCTGGCGTAAACATAGCATGGCCTGCAGTAACACTTGTGGTTGGTATAGGTTTGATGATAGGAATTGGGACAAGTAGCATAATGGCTATTTATATGGGAAGAGGAAAAAATGAAAAAGCTGAGAAAGCTTTGGGGACAAGTATTACTTTAATTATAGCTGTAGGCATAGTAATAACAATCTTAGGCCTACTATTTAGAAGGCCAATAATAAAATTATTAGGTGCAACTAGTGATACTTTACAAAGTGCCTTAGATTATTACACTATTATATTTATTATTGCAGTACCATATATGTTTGCTACAGCTTTAAATCCAATAGTAAGAACTGATGGCAGGCCTGATTTATCGATGATTATGATAGGGGTAGGAGCAATTGCTAATATAGTGTTAGACTGGCTTTTTGTGATGAAATTAGGCTTTGGAGTTAAGGGAGCTGCTTTTGCTACAAGTGCAAGTATAGTAATTTCAATGAGCGTCTCTTTATATCATTTTATTAAAGGGAAAGCTACCATTAAGATAAAGAAGAAAAACTTAAATTTAGAGATGAAAATAGTAAAGAGAATATTAAAAATAGGTTTTGTAAGTTTTGCAATTCAAATGTCATATGGAATTATCCTATTAACACAAAATAGAACTATGTTTGCCTATGGAAGTACAGTTGACGTTGCAATATATACAGTTGCTACATATATAAATTGCTTTTTAGTAAATACTTGTATGGGGATAGCACAAGGATTACAACCTTTAATTGGCTACCATTATGGTGCTAATAAATATAAAAGAATGAAGAAATTTGTTTATATCACTATAGGAATATGTATTTTAGGCGGAATATTAGTTTATACAGCAATATTAATTTATGGTAGACAAATCATTGGAATTTTTGGAATAAGTGCTGAACATATAGAATCTGCTTATAAAATGATTAGAATTTATTGTATGGGAAGTCCTATTATAGGAACTATCTTTACCATAAGTGGTTATTATCAAGCGATAGGTAAAAATGGTTATGCCAATATAATATCAATAGGCAGAGGCTTTGTATTCCAATTTATTTTTACAATAATGCTGCCTCCGTTTATCGGAACTAGGGGAGTATTTTTATCACTACCATTAGCAGAATTAATAACTATAGTTATAATGATAGGAATTCTAGTGGTTGATAAAAGAAAAAATAATTTAGAAATAATTGAAAATTGTT
>CAKVNP010000425.1 GCA_934777095.1 uncultured Clostridium sp.
GGTTTCAACTGTAATGCTAACTGATGTTGCAGTTAATACTGAACCAACAAATATATTTTGAATCATTTGTGTTTTATTAGAAAAGCTACCTCCATTAACAATAAAACCTAAGATAGTGCCTCCTATTAAAGGGACTAGTACACCTAAACAAGCAACGATAACGGCTACTTTTCCATTCTTTTTAAAATCACTTATATTACTTTCAAGTCCTGCTGTAAACAGCAATACTATTACTCCTAGTTCTGCTAACCTAGTAATAAAATCTGTTTCACTTATAACATTAAAAACTGCTGGTCCTAACACTAATCCTGCCAACAATGCACCTACCACTTGCGGTAATTTAAATCTTCTAGTAACTAATGATAATACTTTTGTACTAAGTAGAATAAGTGCAAGATCTAATAAATACCTATATGACATCCTTTCATTCCTCCCAATATCACCTTCATATTTACCATTATATACCATTTATTTTTTTTAAAATAGTTCTTTTTTCTATAAAAAAGAGATACAATTAATCGCATCTCTTTTATAAAAAATATTTATTTTTTTACATAAGAAGTTAAGGTAGAATAATCTACTATTTCATCATTCATCATAGCTCTATAATCCACGCAGCCTAATCCTTCTGAATAATAGTATACTTTTACTACTAGACCGTCTTTCCCATCTTCTTTTTCCCAGGTCTTAACATATGTGCCTGGTAAAGTTAACCCTCCTAATTTTAAATTTTGTCCAACTTCTACTATTTCTTTATTTCCCCATCTTGTTCCTACTGTTATTGGTCCTTGAAGCATTTCTTCATCAGCATTGCTTCCTTTGCTTAAATAATCTATTGAAGCTTTATTTGCCATTTCTTCATCAGTCAAATCTCCTTTATAAATCTTCTTTAACGAAGTTCCTTCTGAAGAATATACGTTTATATATGAACCCTTACCATTTACCCCAATTTCTTCATATGAAGTTCCATTACCTTTAATATATTGCACCTGTGCCGCTAAATCGCTGCCTTTATATTCTACTTCATATTCGCCATTAGGAATAAAAGAAGCTGTACTTACAGTTGCTTGTGAAGATGCTGTAATATCACTATTAGAAGTATCTTCTCCAGCCACAGTATCTTTATTAGTATCAGAATTATTGGTAACATTTTCACCTTCTACTATCTTAGCTCCGCTCTCACTACTACCATCTGTTTGTGCTGTTTTGCTATCCTGCTGCTGAACTTCCTTTGAATTACTATTTATATTTGTTGTCACATTACTTTTATCCTTATTAGTTGAACATCCCACTGATACCATTGTAGCTAAAACTAATATAGTACAAAGCAATTTTTGTTTTTTCATAACATACTCTCCTATATAAATAATATTTTTTTCTTTTATATAGGTTATTATTCTTTGCTTAACATTTTTTTCCTTTTACTTTCTAAACATTTTTTGATATTTCTGCAATCCATTTTTCACACTCAAGTCTTATATCTTTCTGACCTAATATAGCTGAAATTACCGCATATCCATCAACATTACACTCTTTTAAACAATCTATTTTAGCAAGTTTTACTCCCCCGATTGCTACTGCTGGTAACTTAACTTCTGACTTTATCCTCTTTAATTCAGCAAGTGATACTCTTTTAGCATCTGATTTTGTAGTGGTTCCAAACATATCACCTATTCCTAAATAATCGGCACCATCTTCCTTTGCCTTTTTAGCCTGCTCTACATTTCTCGCCGAAACTCCAATAATTTTATCTGGCCCTAATAGTTCTCTTACCTTTGAGGCTGGAATATCACTTTGCCCAACATGCACTCCATCAGCATCACATAACATTGCTATATCAACACGATCATTTATAATAAATTTAACATTATACTTTTTAGTCAGTGACCTCAGCTTATAAGCTTTCTCCAAGAACTCTCTACCATCAGCATCTTTTTCCCTTAGCTGAAGCATAGTAACTCCACCCTTTAGTGCTTCTTCAATACAATAATAAAAATCTCTGCCACTTAAAATATTACTATCTGTAATTAAATATAATTTCAACGTTTCCATAATACACCCCTCTATTTAATGATGAATTATGAGTTACGAATGATTAATTGTGGTTGAAACTCTACAGAAGTTACTTTAATAATTAAAAACTAAGAATTCCTCGTCTAGAGGAATTCTTTCCATCATTCATAATTCATCATTATTTCTACTTATGCTAATGCATGCTTCTTTATCTTTTCGAATGGAAGTATTGCTAAAACAACAATACAAAGAAGTCCTTCAACTCCTGCTGTTGATAAATTATATCCTAAAGAATAAATTAATGGTGCCATACCTTCTGGTGCATATGAACCAAAGAAAATTACTCCAGATAATACTTTAGATAGAACATTTAATAATACGGCTATCGCTGGTCCACCTATTCTTTTTATTCTTGTATCGCTGCCAAATGTTCCTGCTAATCCTAATGCCATTGTTGGGAAGATATAATCTAGTAAAAATTGCACTGGATGTATTACATAAGGTCCATCTAATAAAGATAATAAACCGAATACAAGACCTGCTG
>CAKVNP010000426.1 GCA_934777095.1 uncultured Clostridium sp.
CAGTAGAAAAGCTTGCGCCACAGGTTATTTCTGAAAAAAGAAAAACCTATAAAGGTGTCAGCGCTAATATTGATTTTTATAGTGGATTTGTTTATGGTATGTTAGGATTACCTAAAGAGTTATATACACCTATATTTGCTATAGCGAGAATAGTTGGCTGGAGTGCTCATAGAATTGAAGAATTAATCAATGCAGATAAAATAATCAGACCAGCTTATATGAACGTCAAAAATCGCGAAAAGTATGTAAAAATTGAAGAACGATAGTTTTTCAGGAAAGAAAGTTAAGAGGATGGATAATACTACTATCAACTAGTTTTTGATAGTAGTATTATTGTTATAATTATGCAGGCCGTTCCAAACCATTGGAAAAAGCTTAATGGTGTATTTAAGAAAATTACTGATAAAAAGGCAGCTGATAATGGTTCACCGGAACCTAGTATACTGGCAGTTGATGGATTTATATATTTTAGGCTTTCTATATAGCAGTAAAATGCAATTAGTGTACCAAATATTACAACGAAAAACACTGCTAAAAGTGACGATAAACTCCAAGAGCCAGAGCATTGCCATGGCCTGCCTATAAAAGAAAATAGTAAGCCACCTAAAAGCATTCCCCATCCTACAACTGAAATTGAATCATATTTTTTAATTAGTTCAATTGGTTGCAAGGTATAAATGGTAGAGGTTATTGCAGAACATAATCCCCAGAATAATGCTTGGTTAGAAATTGAAAGGCTTCTTATATTACCTTCAGTTATTATTAAGAAAGTACCAGTCATAGCGAGAATTATTGAAATAATCTGCTTTGAGCTAGGGACTTTTTTTATTTTTAGCGCAAGATAACAAGTTATTAGTACTGGGGATAAATATTGAAGGATTGTTGCTGTAGCGGCATTGCTATAGCTGATAGCACAAAAATATGTATACTGTACACCAAGCATGCCTAAAATACTAAAAATAAGCAGCTTTCTTCTATCCTTATTATTTTTTAATATATTTATCACATTAGGATTACGTTTAAATAGGCCTAGTGAAATAAGTATTACGCCAGAGAATAATAATCTAATGTTTACTAGCCATCCGGGGCTGAAGTTTTTCTGTTGAAATAAAAATTGTGTTACTGTGCCTGAAATTCCCCATAATAGGGGTCCAATGACAGCTAAGATTATTCCTTTAAAGTAAGAATTGATTTTCATTTTTGGACTCCTTTTTCTACTGTATAAATACCACTACATTGTCTGTAGTGGTATTTAAATGTTAGCAGTTAATTCTATAATCATAATTATTATCGATAATTTTGTAGCCTATTTTCTTATACATTTTATTTGAAATTGGATTATACTTATCTACAAAAAGACTACAGAAATCATTATTGTTAGCAAGAGAAAGCTGGCTTAAATAATATACTACAGCGGTTCCGTACTGATGGCCACGGAATTTATTATCAGTGTAGACTAAATTTATTGAGCAACCTTTAGTAAGCTTTCTTGTAATTGAAGCAGTTGCTACAGGTTGTCCACTTTCTGAATCAAAGATATAAGTTAAGCCGGCAGAAATATTAGACTTAATTTTTCTAAAGCTAAGTCTATGTTTACGGTTTCATTTAATACCTCTAAACAAAACTTTACAAACCATTTAGCTAAAAGATCAGCATCAGCTAAGGAAGCTTTACGAAATATTCCCTTAGGTAAAGATATATTGCTTAATTGACGCAATTCCATAATGTCCATTGCTAAATGTTCTCGTAAAGTTATATTAGTAATAGCTTTATATTGTTTTATAAATATATTGCAGACAGCTTTATTGGAATTTATACCATTTATTGGTATATTATTACTGCCGATATAGTTGGCTAATTCTTTTACCGCAGAAATATCAATAGTATCCTCTGGAGAAAAAATATTAAGATTAAATGGAATGGCATTAACAAAAATTAGCGAAGTTTCATTATTTCTTTTAGTTACTTTTCCCATAATAAATCCATCATTCAGAGTACTAGTGTCTTTATTTAGTACATTAATTAATAAAAGCTGGCTTAAAGATTCATTATTTAACAATAAATTAAGATTTTCCTTTAAAAAATCATCTTTACATTTATATGTTATAACGCTCATAATAATCACCTCTAAAATCACGTATATCTACTTATAATTCTAACACAAATGTATAATATTGTAAAAAGAGTGACGGTGATTATTATAAATAAATAAGTAAATTAAGCTAAAATTAATGTTAAGTAAATTTTGGCTTAAGATGGAAATTTTATAATAACATCATAAAGTTGAAGAGGAGATTATAACAATGAATAAATATATTGTAGAAACTAAAAAATTAGTTAAGAAATTTAAAGATATTAAATCTGTAAATGAAATAGATTTAAAAATTGGTGAGGGAGAAATATATGGTTTTCTAGGTCCTAATGGAGCAGGGAAATCTACAACAATAAAAATGATTTTGGGCTTAATTAAGCCAACTAGCGGGGAGATACAAGTTTTTGGACAATCAATTGAAAAAGATAGAGAAAATATTTTAAGAAATGTTGGAGCATTAGTAG
>CAKVNP010000427.1 GCA_934777095.1 uncultured Clostridium sp.
AACATCATTTACAATTTGTGAATCTGCCTGCATCTGCTCTACTGATGCCGTTGTTTCTTCCATTGCTGCTGAAACACTCTCAGATACCTTTGCAATTTGGTTTACTTCTTTAGTAAGTTTTGAAATATTCTCATATGTTTCTTCAATAGATTCATCTATTAACTTACTTTCTTCTTTAATATTTAGTACCATTTGCTTTATTGCATCTCTTGTACCTTCAATAGAACGTGCTAAAAATCCAATTTCACTCTCCTTTTTTGTAAGCTCTTCACTTACAGCTTCTGAAAAATTACCATTGGCCATTAAATTTAATACTTTACTTAATTCTTCAATAGGTCTGCTGATCTTATAAATTATAAATCCTCCTGCAGCAAATGCTACTATTATACATAGTATTAATAAAATTGATTGTATTTTAAATGACATTGATAAAACTCTCGTAGATATTTCTTCTTGAGGAATATCTGCTGCTAATCCACCAATTATCTTACCGCTACCATCCATAATTGGAATGTAACACGATATATACGAACCCTATTCATCGTCTTCAACGATGTTTGAAGTTGTAGATTCACCATTATTAATTGCCGCTTTAATTTCTTCAGATATATCATCAGAATCAATATCCTGTCCTAATGTATCTAATGTTCCATCGTTAAATGAATTAGCAACAACCCCATATTCTAATTTATTTTCAGAATTATAACCATATGTATATAAGTATAATAAATCATTACTATCTACTATATCTGTAAGTTGTCCTTCAAGAGTTATATAATAATCATTTTCTATACTCTTCTCTTCAAGAACTTCTATTAGTTTTTCCTTGTCTATCATATTTTCAATTGACCTTAATATTCTTATTCCTTCAATTGAACTAGTATTAATTGCTTCCTTTCTTATTACTGATAATCCTGATAATCCTGAAATGCTAAATAATATTATAAACATAATAATACTATTTAGAATAACTCTTTTTCTTGTATTCATCTTTTATCTCCTTTCTTAAAGTTATTGTTATTTTTCATACTTTTTTGTCGGTTCTTTAGCTGAATCATAGTAATTTTTGGCATTTTAATTGTTTATATTAAAAAGAGCTATTAAAATATAATAGCTCTCTGTTAAAAAACGTTATCTTCACCTTTTATTACCTTTTATTGCCTTTGCATCCATATCCAGACTTCTGTCCGTGTTTTTTCCCAGTATAACAATCTTCTTCAGAAGAACTTTCATCTTCTTCACATGATTCATCATCGTTTTCTTGAACACATTCTACATATTCCTGTAGTGCTTCTTCAAATTCATCATTTAAATCCTCAACATCAGCAATCTCTTCAATAGCATCACATAATTCTTTAGCTGCTTCACTTAATTCTTCGTTTATTTCACACAATATTTCTTCTAATTGTTCTGCTATTTTTACACATTCACAGTCATCAAAATTATAGTCATATTTTGAACCGCATTTTTCAATCCATGCTGCAATATTCTTTCCATTTTCTAAAGTTTGTCCATTAGCTTCAGATGCATTCTTTAATGCTTCTAATGCCCTTTTAGCAAACATAGAAGCATTTGCTAATTCTTCACGGTATTCTTCATATGATTCATTAAAACATTTGATTAATTTTTCTAAATTTGAAAATTCACAAACACATTTTTTTTCTTTTTCTCTTCTACCATATTTCTTATTATAATTACCGTTGCATTTTCTGTTATCATTTCCATTACCATTACATTTTCTGTTATCATTACCATTACATTTTTCTCTTCCGTATCCCATACTTTTTCCTCCGTAAAATTTCATTTAAGCCTTGATTAATACGCTTAATACATCTTATGAAATACTCTAGTAAAGGTTACTATAATAATGGTATTTATTATGTCAATTCTTTATTTCATATACCAGTTTATCTTATAAAATTAGTTCTTTCCTTCTTTACAGCCTCAGGCATTGGAATATGCTTTGCTGCTTCTTTACATTTTATTAAATAAGCCATATTTCTAGCTAATGTTTTCATAGTGCATACGCCTTCTAAATCTTGCAGTGCTTCTTCTGGTGTATTTCCATGAATTTGATTCCAATAAGTTGATGATACTATTGGCATTTCTGAAATAGTAAAATATTTGTTTAATTGATCAAAGGCAGCACTTGCACCACCTCTTCTACATGACACAATACTTGCACCAAACATCATCCTTAAATATTTTTTATCTGTGCAATAAAATAATCTATCTAAAAATGAAGTTACTGCTCCACTTGCAGAAGCATAATGTACTGGTGAACCAACAATAAATCCATCCGCCGTCTCTAACTCTTCACTTACTACATTTACTAAATCGTCATGTACACACTTACCTAATCCTCCACATGCACCACAGCCTGTACACCCTATCACTGGTTTATTGCCAACACTAAATATTTTAACTTCTATACCTTCATTAACTAATTCTTCTTCAATAATTTTAAGTGCTGTATATGTGCACTTTGCACCTCTTGGACTTCCATTAAGTAATATGACCTTCATAATTCTTTCCTCCTATACCTTCC
>CAKVNP010000428.1 GCA_934777095.1 uncultured Clostridium sp.
TGGAATTATGTAAAGGATACTTTTATTGACACATGGAAGGCTGAAAAGGCTCAATAAAAGGAATTAGGGACAGCATTCATGAACAAAGTTTGCTGTCTCTTTTAACAACATTAAACTTCAACAGTAGTAAGGGGGAATAGTCAGTGCAAAAGAATATAAAGAAATATTTTTGGTTTTTTGTACTACCAACATTAGTAGCATTTTGTATAGCATTCTTAATTCCTTTCATCATGGGAATATATTTATCATTTACTAAGTTCACAACAGTAACTAATGCAAAATTTGTTGGATTGAGCAACTATGTAAAAGCTTTCTCTAACAAGGATTTTTTAAATGCATTGATTTTTACAACTAAGTTTGCAGTAGTATCTGTAATTACAATTAACGTAATAGCATTTGCTTTTGCATATCTTTTAACTAGAAAATTAAAATTTACTAATATATTTAGGACAATATTCTTTATGCCTAACCTAATTGGTGGTATCGTTTTAGGATATATATGGCAAATAATGTTAAATGGAATATTGTATAAGATGGGTGTTAACTTGACATATGATCCAAAGTATGGATTTTGGGGTTTAGTTTTACTTATGAATTGGCAACAGATTGGTTATATGATGATAATTTATATAGCTGGTATACAAAACATTCCACAAGATTTAATTGAATCAGCAAGAATTGATGGTGCATCAAAATCAATGATCTTAAGAAAAATAACTATACCACTAGTTATGCCATCAATTACAATTTGTCTTTTCTTAACAATGTCAAATGCATTTAAACTATTTGACCAAAACTTAGCATTAACTGATGGTGGTCCATCAGGGAAAACAGCGATGTTGGCACTTGATATTTATAAGACTTTCTATAGTAGGATAGGCTGGGAAGGTGTAGGACAAGCAAAGGCAGTAATCTTCTTTATTTTAGTAGCTGCAATTATGCTTATCCAGTTAAAAATTACTAGAGGTAAGGAGGTTGAAAACTAATGAGTTTAGCTAACAATGAAGTATTAATGAAGCAAGAGAAGAAAGTAAAATATACACCTAAAGCTGCAAATAATAAAGCAAGCGTACAAAACATAATTAGTTATGTAATATTAGTAATTCTTTCGGTATTATTTGTATTTCCTACTTTAGTAGTATTAATGAATTCTTTTAAAGGAAAGCTATATATTAGTGAACAGCCTTTTGTATTTGTTAATTCTGATACTTTTGTAGGGTTAGAAAACTATGTTGCTGGTATACAGAAAACAGACTTTTTAGCTGCTTGTGGCTGGTCATTATTTATTACAATAGGTTCAACGGCAGCAATAATTCTTTTTACTTCCATGACAGCATGGTATATCACAAGAGTTAAAAGTAAAGTAACTACTTGCTTGTATTATTTATTTGTATTTTCAATGATAGTACCTTTCCAAATGGTTATGTTTACTATGAGTAAGGTTGCTAATATGATACATTTAGATAATCCAGTAGGAATGATTGTTCTTTATCTAGGATTTGGTGCAGGACTTTCTGTATTTATGTTCTCTGGATTTGTAAAATCAGTTCCTATTGAAATTGAAGAAGCAGCAATGATAGATGGATGTACTCCAATACAGACTTTTTTCATGATTGTATTCCCATTGTTAAAACCTATTGCAGTAACTATCACAATCTTAAATGTTATGTGGATCTGGAATGACTATCTATTACCTTACCTTGTAATAGGAAGTAATTATAAGACAATCCCTATAGCTGTTCAATATCTACGTGGTGGATATGGATCTATAGATATGGGTGCTATGATGGCATTGTTAGTACTTGCAATTATACCAATTATTATATTCTATTTAACATGTCAAAAACACATTATTGAAGGTATTGCAGCTGGAGCAGTCAAAGGTTAAAAATTATGGTGTAGCTACGAAAACTAGTGAAATTCCTCAAGAATCTTTATCGTTTGAAAAATCAATATAGCTAAAAGTACAAAACTCACTACGTTCAAACAGTTGTACTTTCTTAACGCTATATCAATTTTTCAAACAATAAGATTCTAAGAGTCACTTCAATGTTTTCTACGTTACACCATAATTTTTTATTTTAAAGGAAGAAACCTCCTAAAGGAGTTTCAACATTGTAATTTATTAAAAAGATAATGTTAAGGCGGAGGAAATATTTAAATGAGTTTTAGATTTTCATTATTAATGGAATAAAATGCACGTTAAGAAAATTTATTGTTTGAATGAAATGAGTTATAAATTTTTAGAGCATTTTATGGAATTAATAATAGAAAAGGCTAACGATATTTAATAATTTCAGGAGCTTTAGTATTATCTGCTTTCAGACAATAAAACTTTCTTAACGCTATATCAATTATCTAAATGATAAGATTCTAGAACTCACTTCAATGTTTTCTACGCTACCCGCATACTTTTTTAGTATAGTGGAATCAATGTGGACCTGTTTATAATAAAAGAATAGATTCTGTTAGGTTGTTATGAAAAAATAGCTTAGCATTTCGTAGAATTACTCGCTCTTTGAAAATTATATAAGT
>CAKVNP010000429.1 GCA_934777095.1 uncultured Clostridium sp.
AATAAATGGTAATTAAATTATCACTCATCTCTAATCAATAGTCAATATTAAATAATAAATTAAAATAAAAGAATTAAAAATTAATTTAATAGAAAGACTAAGTACAAGAGTTATTTTAATAATTAAAGGGTGATATATATGAAAGAAGGTAAAGTGAAAATAATTCCTCTTGGTGGATTAGGGGAAATAGGAAAAAATATTACAGTAATTGAATGCTTAAATGAAATAATTGTAATAGATTGTGGAATTGCTTTTCCTGATGAGGATATGTATGGAGTTGATTTAATAATACCTGATATTAGTTATCTAATTAACAATGCCAAAAAAGTAAAAGGTATTTTTTTGACTCATGGGCATGAAGATCATATAGGTGCGCTACCATACATATTAAAACAAATAAATGTACCTTTATATGGAACAAAGCTTACTTTAGGTATAGTAAGCACTAAATTAGAGGAACATAATATTTTAGCTGACTGTACACTTAATAGTGTAGAACCAGGAGATATAATCCAGCTGGAAAATATGTCAGTAGAATTTATCAGAGCAACTCATAGTATAGCAGATTCATGTTCTTTAGCTATAACAACCCCAATCGGAGTAATTTTACATACAGGGGATTTTAAGATCGATTATACACCAATTGATGGGAAGGTAATGAATCTACAAAGAATTTCTAATATTGGCAGTAAAGGTGTACTGCTTTTAATGGCAGATAGTACAAATGTTGAAATACCAGGACATTCGCCATCAGAAAAATCAATAGAAAAGACTTTAAATAATCTCTTTATCAATAGCATAGGCAGAATAATAGTTGCAACTTTTGCCTCAAATATACATAGGATGCAGCAGATTATAGATTTATCAATAAAATATGGCAGAAAGGTTGCTTTTAGCGGCAGAAGCATGGAAAATATATCGAAAGTTGCTAGAGAATTAGGATATTTACATATTCCAGATACTGAAATAGTAGATTTAGATGAGATTAATAATTATCCTAATGAAAAGACGACAATAATAACTACTGGCAGCCAGGGAGAACCTATGGCAGCATTGGCAAGGATAGCTTTTTCAAATCATCGAAAAATTGCCATCCAGCCTAATGATACCTTTATTATTTCTGCATCTCCTATACCAGGAAATGATAAGTTAATTTCAAAGGTTATAAATGAATTGTTTAGAAGAGGAGCAGATGTAATATACGATGATTTAGAAGATGTTCATGTATCAGGTCATGCTTATCAGGAAGAATTAAAATTAATCCATACCTTAATAAAACCTAAATATTTTATGCCAGTCCATGGAGAATATAGGCATTTAAAACATCATAGTGATTTAGCTCAAGAGATAGGCATGAAAAAAGAAAATATATTCATTTTAGAAACAGGAGAAGTATTGGAGTTATCAGAAAAAGAATGTAAAAAGGATGGTAAAGTACGCAGCGGTGATGTATTCGTTGATGGGTTAGGTGTTGGCGATGTAGGAAATATTGTTTTAAAGGATAGAAGAAACCTAGCACAAGATGGAATGGTAATAGTAGTTGTTGCTATTGAAAAAAATACTTTAAGCATAATTTCTGGACCAGATATCATCACTAGAGGTTTTGTCTATGTTAAAGAATCAGAAGCATTAATAAAAATTGTAAAAGAAATTGCCAATGATGAAATTCAAAAGTGTCTTGATAGAGAAATTATTGAATGGTATGTACTTAAAGGTAATGTAAAGCGAAGCATTGAAAATTATATTTTTGAAACTACAAAAAGAAAACCAACGATTATTCCTATAATAATGGAAGTTTAAGGAGCTTAAAATATTAAGCTCCTTTTTCTTATTCAAAAGGCGTACAGCCGATATAATCTAAAAACTCCCGATCAATTTCACTGCCACCAGATAATTCATGTTGTTTTTTATATTTAATAATAGCCTGTTCTAAGGAATAATCATATATTCCATCTGCTTCCTTATTATAATATCCTAAGGCATTCATAATTCTTTGAATATGATAAACATCGGCTCCTTTACAGTTTGGCTTCATTACCCTGGTATAGGGAGAAAACTGCCAATTAGGCCCGCCGGATATCACTACAACAGTATCATATTCCACTAAATCAAATAATTCTCTTATATTATGATTATATAGCCTGATACAGCCATTAGAAGCCATCGAACCAATTGAGCCAGGATTACTAGTACCATGTATGCCAAAAGTATCCCATGGAGCATTTAATCCAAGCCAATATCCGCCAAAGGGCCCCTTCATTAATGCTTTGCTTTTAATTTGAAAGGTACCTATTGGAGAAGGCGTATCTTTCTTTCCTATAGCAACAGGATATGTTCTGACAATTTCTTCAGTTTCTTTATCGATAAGTGATAAAGTAAAAGAATTTAAATCAATAAAGATAACATATTTTGTTGAAGAAATATCATCGTCATTAATTTCAGCTGCCTTTACAGGATAGATTAATATTAAGTTTATAAAAACTAAAAAGCTGCAAATAATTTTTTTATACATTGCTAT
>CAKVNP010000430.1 GCA_934777095.1 uncultured Clostridium sp.
AAAGTTGGTACACCAGTTGTAGAAGGTGCTAAAGTTGTAGCTAAGGTTGTAGCTCAAGGTAAAGCTAAGAAAATCACAGTTTTCAAGTACAAACCAAAGAAGGACTACAGAAAGAAGACTGGTCACAGACAACCTTACACTAAATTAGTAATCGAAAAGATCGAAGCTTAATTTAAGTTATGATTAGGATTATTAGTTTAAAAAGCCAAAAATTATCTGTTGGATTTAAGATTGAAGGTCATGCTTTATCTAGGAATGAAATTGAAAGCACAATTGGTGATGCATATGATATGATATGCAATTCTGTTTCAGTACTATCGCAAAGTGCCATTATTGGTATGGAGGAAGTATTAAAGCTTCCTGTAAAGTATGAAATGAATGATGGGTTTTTATCATTGAATCTATTAAACCTTAATGAAGATGAGATAAAGCAAGCACAAGTATTACTACAAACATTCGATAAGAGTGTGGAAAGTCTTATTATGTCGCTTGATGCAAGTTTTGGATTAAAGAAACGAAATAAATATATAAAATTCATTTATGAGGAGGTGTAAAGATATGTTAATGATGAACCTTCAATTATTTGCCCACAAAAAAGGGGTAGGTAGCTCAAAGAATGGTAGAGATTCTGAATCTAAGAGATTAGGAGCTAAGGCTGCAGACGGAGAATTCGTTTTAGCTGGAAACATCCTATACAGACAAAGAGGAACTAAGATTCACCCAGGTACTAACGTAGGAAAGGGTGGAGATGACACTCTATTTGCTAAAGAAGATGGAATCGTAAGATTCGAAAGAATGGGTAGAGACAAGAAAAAAGTTTCTGTTTACCCAGTTAACGTTGAAGAAATAGCAGAATAATTTTTATAATTAAAAGCACCCGTAGGGTGCTTTTATTATTATAATAGATTTGTAAGCTTTTATTCATATATGTTTCATAAATAAGTAATAATAAATACTTAAAAATATGGAATAATAGAAAATAAGATATTGTGACTATATAAGGATGCAAGGAGGTATAAGTATGTTTATAGATAGAGCCAAGATATTTGTTAAATCTGGAAATGGTGGTAATGGAGCAGTAAGCTTCAGAAGAGAAAAATATGTACCATTAGGCGGACCAGATGGAGGCGATGGAGGTAAAGGTGGAAGCATTATCTTTACTGTTGATACTGGATTAACTACTCTTTTAGATTTTAAATATAAGAAGAAATTCTGTGCACAAGATGGTGAAAACGGTGGAGCTTCAAAATGTTATGGTAGAGACGGCCAGGATTTATCAATCAAAGTACCTATGGGAACTATAATAAGAGAAGCTGAAAGTAATAAGATAATTGCTGACTTATCACATAAAGATGATGTTTTTGTATTAGCTAGAGGTGGAAAAGGCGGAAAAGGAAACTGCAAGTTCTGTACACCAACAAGACAGGCACCACACTTTGCTGAACCAGGAATGCCAGGTGAAGAATTTAATTTATTATTAGAATTAAAGCTTTTAGCTGACGTAGGTTTAGTTGGATTCCCTAACGTAGGTAAATCAACTTTATTATCAACAGTAACAGCTGCAAAGCCAAAGATAGCTAATTATCACTTTACAACATTAAAACCTAACCTAGGGGTTGTTAAGGCAGAAGGAATTAATGCTTTTGTTATGGCAGATATTCCAGGTATTATTGAAGGAGCTGCTGAAGGTGTAGGATTAGGTTTAGATTTCTTAAGACATATCGAAAGAACTAGATTATTAATCCATGTTGTTGATATATCAGGAGTAGAAGGCAGAGATGCTTTTGAAGATTTCCAAAAGATTAATGAAGAACTTAAGAAATATTCAGTTAAGCTTTGGGATAGACCACAAATAGTAGTAGCTAATAAAGCTGATATGCTATATGATGAAGAAATATTTGAAGACTTTAAGAGAAAAGTAAACGAATTAGGATATGATAAAGTATTCAAAATGTCAGCAGCAACTAAAGCTGGAGTTGAAGAGGTAATAAAAGAAGCTGGTAGAATGCTTACTGAAATTCCAATAATGGAATTAGAAATTTCAGATGAAGAAAGATATATACCAGAAGAGAAGAAGTTTACATATGAAATTGAAATTGAACATGGTGAAGAATTTGATACATATGTTGTTTCAGGTTCATTTGTAGATAGATTATTAAGTGCTGTTAATATACATGATGCTGACTCATTAAGATACTTCCATAAAGTATTAAATAATAAGGGTGTATTTAACGACTTAAGAGAAATGGGCATTAAAGATGGCGATATGGTTAGATTAAATACATTTGAATTTGAATATATATTATAGGAGGAAAAATTGATGATAACAGGTAAACAAAGAGCTTATTTAAGAGGCCTTGCTAATACTATGGATCCAATATTCCAAGTTGGTAAAGGTGGAGTAGAAGAAGCTTTCTTAAAACAATTAGAAGATGCATTAGAAGCTAGAGAATTAATTAAGATAAAAGTACTAGAAAACAGTGGATTAACTGCTAGAGAAGTTTCAGATGAAATC
>CAKVNP010000431.1 GCA_934777095.1 uncultured Clostridium sp.
AAGCAATTAAGACTCAAGAGAACTGGAGAGGGACATGCCCTTTATGTGGTAGAACTAGAGTTAAACTAGTTTGGCAAGGAAAAGATGAGGAAGGTAAAAAAATTAATATTTGTAAACTTTGTTCAATAAAAAAATAATTTAGAAGCGCTGGATTTTGTTTAATTGAAATTCAGTGCCTTTTTTTAGTTTTTCGTAAATTATAAGTTTAGTGGTAATTAATGCGCTTAGTGAATGTTGCGGACAAGTGAATGTTAAGTGATGCTCCAGTTATTTAAATGAGCAATTAAATATTACACTACGTAACAAACATGATGAAGTATTCCCATTTCACTTAGGTGAATGTTGCAAGCAAGTGAATGTTGGCCTTACGGCCAAGTGGAAGGCCTTCGGCAGTGAATGGATAGGGTGCTGTAATAGTCTTTTAGTCTATTAAGCGCAAGAGTTAGAGTATAATTGCCTGTGGCAAAGGGTGTTGTAAAAGACTAGAATACTAATATTAGTTTTCTGCTGACATTGTGGCAATAGTTTATTAAAGGCATAATTACTACAGATAGTAATTATGCCTTACTGTTCCTATAAATTAAACCATTCGTTATGTGTCTTATTAAAATAATGTGGTGAAAATTCGATAGTTTTGTATTCTTGAATTCCATTTACCTTAAAAGGTTCATTATTTAAGTATTCTTCTAGGTTTTCTAGAGATTCTGCCTTGATAATAAATATTCCTCCGCTGTTATCTGCTTTAAGTCCTGACATTAGGATTAAGCCTTCATCCATAGCTTTTGGGGTATAAGCCATATGTTCTTTCATAATTCCATCATTAATTAAATCAGCATTAATTAATGTTCCTTCAACAATATAATTTTTCATTTGTTATCTCCTTATATAATTACTTTATCCTGTTTAATAAAATATTATTATTATTATTTATCTTCAACAACTAGAGCCAGTAATTCCTAATAAAATTTTATAGAAACTACTGGCTCTATCCATATACTATTTATTATTTCCTTCTAAATAAGGTGAGTATACCATATATGCATGATTTTCTGTGATATATTCATCTTTAATTAATTCATCAAATTCATTGTACACTTTTCTAAAAATCAAATTATTTCTAATATAGCCGCCAAATCTACCAGCTGTTATTACATGCTCTTTTTCGTATACTTCATATTTGTATCTACATTTTTCAATTGATCTAAATTCTCCTACTAAGTATTCATCAGTTAAATATAATCTTAATTGATATGGTACTTTAGTATTATTTTTGAACTCTAAATCTAAATAATTATAATAGCATGTTGCACCTGTACCAAATGGCTGGGTCCTATTTACGTCTGGAAAAACATCATGGCTATGTCTGTATCTTTCTGTTACTGTTAGCTCTGTATGCAACAGCATCCAATATATCAAATTGGACAGCTGGCAGAGTCCTCCGCCTACATCTGGCTTAAATGTTCCATCGGGGCATAGTGTTACTCCATCTTTATAACCTTTTTTATATGTTGGTCTTCCTATAAGCTTCCAATATGAAAAATATTCCCCTGGCATTATAATTACGCCATCTATTTTTTTGATGGCAAGCTTTAGATTTTCCACCTTATTATGCTGAAGATACATATCTTTTATCCCCCTCAATTAAGTATTTCAATTTAGTTTCCAATAATCATCTGCCCTATACTTATTCCTTCATCATTAGCTGGAATCTGTTCATGAATATATACCTTAAAGCCTTTTTCAGTTAATGAATTATATATTCCCAAAAGAAGTATTTCATTTTGAAATACTCCCCCGCTTAAAACTACTGAATTAATCTTATAGTCATCTCTTAAAATTTCACAAAGTGTCCCGGTAAACTTAATGATAGTATTATGAAATTTTCTAGCAATAATCCTCTTGTTGATATTTTCTTTTATATCATATACTAGATTTTTAATTATTACTTTTGTATCTATTTCATAACTGCCGTTTTCATAAGAAATATGATATGGATAATATTCTTTTTCGTCTTTATCACTGATATTTTCTAAATGAATGGCTGCTTCTCCTTGAAATGATATTTTATCTGTAAAGCCTAAAAGAGCTGAGACAGCATCACATAATCTTCCCATGCTAGAAGCTACTGGTGAATTTATTTCTTTTTTAATTATTTCACAGATAATCTTATAATTCTTTTCTTTTATATATTCAGGAAGGTATTCTTCATAATTTTCTCCAAAACTATGATACAAATAACTTACTGCCATTTTCCACGGCTCTTTAATGGCACCTTCTCCACCTGGTAATGGAACGTAATTTAAATGACCTGGTCTTCTAATTTTCTTTCTATCACAAATTAAAAATTCCCCACCCCATAGCTTTCCATCAGTGCCATAGCCTGTACCATCAAATGCAATGCCGATTACTTCCTCATATAGCTTATTTTCTGCCATACAGCTGGCTATATGAGCATGGTGGTGTTGAACTCCAACTTTCTCACCTGGTATATCTTTTAAAAATTGATTTTG
>CAKVNP010000432.1 GCA_934777095.1 uncultured Clostridium sp.
ATGTAAAACATAAAAAATCAATACTTTTTCTTACATTTAAAATATAAGTAATAGTATTTTTATCTTTATTACATTTTATAGTAAAAACTTAGCGATATTAGTATTTTCCTTTTTATTCTTTATATATTTTTTCATAAAAATAGGAACTGTCAAAACAGTTCCTATTCTATAAATATTTATTATACATTAAATCTGAAGTTTACTACATCTCCATCTTTCATTACGTATTCTTTACCTTCAAGTCTAAACTTACCTTTTTCTTTAGCAGCAGCTTCTGAACCACATTCAACTAAATCATCATATGCTACAACTTCTGCTCTAATGAATCCTCTTTCGATATCAGAGTGGATTTTACTTGCAGCTGCAGGTGCTTTAGTTCCTTCTTTAATTGTCCAAGCTCTAACTTCTTGAACACCAGCTGTTAAGTAACTGATTAATCCTAATAATCTATATGAAGCTCTGATAAGCTTATCTAAACCGGCTTCAGTTAATCCATACTCTTCAAGCATTTCTTTCTTTTCATCTTCATCTAATCCTGATAATTCTTCTTCTAATTTAGCACATACTACTACTATTTCTGAATTTTCGTTAGCAGCGTATTCTTTAACTTTCTTTACTAAATCATTTTCAAGATTTCCGCTCATCATATCATCTTCTGATATATTACAAGCATATAGAACTGGTTTAGAAGTGATCATGAATAAAGTCTTTACAAATTCTTGTTCTTCATCATCTAATTCTAAAGTTCTTATTGGTTTATTAGCTTCTAAGTGAGCTTTAACCTTTTCCATAACAGCGTATTCAAACTTAGCTTTCTTATCGCCTGATCTTGCTAATTTCACACCTTTTTCCATTCTTCTTTCAAGAACTTCTAAATCTGCAAAAATAAGCTCTAAGTTTATAGTTTCTATATCTCTTATTGGATCAACGCTTCCTTCAACGTGAACAACATTTTCATCAACGAAGCATCTTACCGTATGAACGATCGCTTCAACTTCTCTGATATGTGATAAGAACTTGTTTCCAAGACCTTCACCTTTTGAAGCTCCTTTAACTAATCCAGCTATATCATAAAACTCAACTGAAGTGTATACTTTTCTCTTAGTGTTGTACATTTTTTCTAATACATCTAATCTCTTATCTGGAACGCTAACAACTCCAACGTTTGGTTCAATTGTACAGAATGGGTAGTTTGCTGATTCTGCTCCTGCTTTAGTTATTGCGTTAAATAAAGTACTCTTACCTACGTTTGGTAAACCTACAATTCCTAATCTCATCTATGTACATTCCTTTCTCATCTAACATTAATACTTTAATTAGTATAGCCCAAATACTCTTTAATTTCAACTATTTTAAACGATTGTACTTTTAAGCGAAGCAATAATGCTTGTCCATTTGTCTATTATGTTTAAATATTACCCTACCTAATAAAAATATTTATTATCAATCACAATTATTTACCTTTACTTGGAATAAGCGTAAGTATACCAGCCAAAATAATAAATGAATACCACGTTATTTTACAAATCATATTTTCCAATTGAAAAGAAGGCCTCTATTGAAGCCTCCCTTTAATTCTATATATTATCTTTTATAAAGCATCTAGAACTATGTGTTCGTTAGTCTTAGGAACTGGAAGAAAAATAATTTCTTCACTTTTATCCTCAGTAGATGTTGGTACTTTTATTTCTTTAGTTGTTTCATCAATTTTATTATATCTATCTCCATAATTAATAATAACTTTATTCTTATTTATTGTTTCATTAGATGTAGTGACATATGCTGCAAATATTAATGAGAAAGAAACCGCAATAACAAAGCATAATTTTTTTCTCCTCTCCACATTTATCACCTCCTGATAATCTATATTAGATAGACATATTGATTATTACTTACTCGTTATTTTCCTCTTTAGTAAAACCAAGCTGTTGGCAGATAGAATAAATATGGTGCAGTAAATATAGCTAATGACAAAGCAATTTTTTTCTTTTGCTCACTTACTAAATCTGTTTCATTTAAACAAAACTTATAATTGAATAAATAAATAAAAAAGGCAGTTATTATTACAGCTGCTGTTACCCACATTATAGAATATATGCTGCTTAACGGATTATAGCTAACAGCATTTGAGATATTCTCATACCACCATTCTCCTAATTTTGTTTTACTATCAAAATCAATTACACTAGCCATAACCATTGCTGCCATCCCAATAAAATCAGCTATAAATCCAAAAAGCCAGACTTTTGCAATGACCTTACCTGCATTTTTCTTAATATCATTTACTTTTAACCATTTCATTGTTAATACAACCACCAGCAGATCTATCAGAAAGTTAGCTGGCAAAACTACTATCCAGGCAATTGGCATCAACCATAGCAGCCATATTGGAAAAATTAAATTATTTAATTTAATACTACTCTTTTTCATCTCATCCCCCACAAATCATGAATATTTTTTTATTTCATATTTTAATAGTATTATTCCTTTTTTTATGTTAATT
>CAKVNP010000433.1 GCA_934777095.1 uncultured Clostridium sp.
GTTCATGACCATAGATATTCTTATAGACCTTTGTATTAGAATTTCTAGTATAGTCTCTTTTGATGGAATCCTTGAAAGTACATAAATTCTCGATAATACTTTCATAGTTTTCTAGATTGCTGAAAATAGTGTTTCCATCGTGCAACCAGGCTTTGATTTCTTCCCTGGATTGTAGTTTTTCATAGGCAACATATTCACCAAATGTGATCATGCGCAGGCTCCTCTCTGTAAATACACATTAAAGCTCTGCTTTAATGTTTTTTTTTATATTTGACTGAATCCGATGCCCCGTGGCGCTGGTGTGGTACATCGCTTCAGCATACTCGTTTTCATCTATAAATGAAATATTATAAGCGATTGAATAAGTCGCTCTTAATAGTTTCCTTCGCTCGTATCTTGTAAAGTTCTTATCCCCTAAATAGAAATGTATGAGATCATCAACAGTGATATTATTTTCATTAGAAAGAAGTGTTGTTACATATTCTTTGTGTTGTTTGATAAATGTATAAACAGTTTTCTTTATAACTGATATTGGTTTCAATCCTCTTTCTATGTAGTATTCTTTTAGATCATCAATAGTAAAATCTATTTCTGGATCAAGAACAGCGATTATGTGTAGAGAATCAACGATAATGCGCTGAACGGTTCTTGTGGACATATTCATGACTATTGCTAGTTCTTCAATTGTAAGAGAGTCTTCTATATATCCAAGTTTCATTATTTCTTTTGCATCATTATCAAGCTGTTCGATAATACATGTATAAGAGTTAACTAATTCTTCCTGTTCTTCTTCATCTTTAATAGCACGCAATATTCTGTCATCACTTTTAGAAAAGCTTTTATCGGAGTTTACGGTTATGAGTGATGTAGAATAGCTACTGATCCTATTCCATACAGATGAAGTTCCGTTGTTTAATAAACATCTACATTGTCTAAGTTTTTGCTTGACGATTCGTATTTGCTTTTCCTTTAAATCCAAAACCTTCACCTCGCAATCAAATAAAAAAACTCATAAGTTGCTGACAACCTATGAGTTTTAGATTTGATTGTGAGATTTTGAGGGCAGTTCCTGTCGCCCGCACCAAATGTAAGAGACATCGAGTAATCGATGTTTTTTTGTTTTAAAATAACAGAATAAAGCATAAAATTACAAGATACGCATTTAAAGTGGCGCCCATTGTTATGGGATGGTATGATTATTTTGCTGAAGATCTACAGTAAAATACAAAATATTATAGGAGGCTTTAAATGAAAAAAATATATAATTTGATATTGATTTTATCAATGTTTTTAAGTATCGCATCATTTTCAGTTAATGTTTATGCTATGGAAGATAATAACAAATATCCTATTTTTAAAGAATACATTACAAAATGTTTTAATGATCAAGAGGGTACAACTATAATTTACGATAATGAAGATGTTACTCTTGATTTTTTTGACAAATATAAAAATGATTTCAATAATAATCAATTTGAAAACATGCACAATTTTATTGATGATGAAAAATGTACAATTACATATTTACCAAATTCTAATATTTCACCATATGCAACACAAGCAATTTCAAAAGTATTTGATGTATATCAATCGGCAACTGATACATCTGGAAGTTTTACAAAAGAGTGGATTATCAAAATGAAGTGCTATGTAATATATGATGCAAATAAGTATGTGGTTACTAGTTCAAAAAAGCCAATTTTAGAATTAGGAAGTAATGCATTTGGTGCTGCATTTACTCCGTATATAGATTCAAATAGTGTTTCTACAAGTTATACAATTGCTAGTAATAAATTAAGTGTTAATTTTAAAGGAAGTTATAAATTAAAATGTGGCTATTCACCTGTTATAGGAGTTTCAAAAACATTAGACTTTAAAAAACATAGCATCACAAAAACAGTAAAAATATAAATTGTGGTAGAATAAATAATCAGAAAAGTAGTATAATTTCGTTACTATTTTTCTGATTTTATAAAACTATTTTTTGAAAGGAGAGTTTTATGAATTATTTATTACTGAGTATTATTATTGTGATTTTTTTAAAAGTTATTTTTAAACAAAAATATGAAGTAAAAGACCTTGTTTTTATCGTATATTACTATGCGATAATGACGATGTTTCATAATAAAAGTGTATATCAAATGATATTACCTGTTCTTTCTGCATTTTTAATTTATTCTTATATAAAGAAGAAATATATATTTATTAAACATAGTTTGTTTCCAGCAATTGTTATTCAATATTTAATTTGTTTTTCTATAGATCAATTACCAATTCAATTTATAACAACGAACTATATTTTACAAACTACCATTTCGTTTGGTGTGTTTATTTTATGTTTGATTTTAGTGGGAAAAACAACGATTTTACAAAATAATGAAATAGATGATTTTAAAAGTATTTTAATGATCTATATGTTTATTTCAGAGATTTTTGTATCATATTTAATTAATGTACTAAAAAATGGTTATGCAAAATCTTTGATTGTGG
>CAKVNP010000434.1 GCA_934777095.1 uncultured Clostridium sp.
TTTTCTTCCATATAATACTACCTCCTAAGTTTATTATCTATTAAATGTACACTCTTACGGGAAAACTATAATTTCCCAATACAATAAAAAAGAGCCTGCGTCCTAAAAAAGGACGAAGACTCGCGGTACCACCTTTATTCCCATAAAATATGGGCTCTTAAAAATTTAACGATGTAATCCACCGTCCCTGCCTACTACCATTTCAGCAAAGAAACTCAAAAGCTACCTTCAGGATATTCGGTATGGAATGCTCTCAGCCTAGACATTCTTCTCTTAATACTTCCTAATCCGTACTCCTCTTTATCAAAGTTTTCTTAATATAAAATTGATGATATTATAATATGCTAAAACGCAGTATTTGTCAATAAATAATATTACATTTTAGTTATATACTTGCCATCTTCCACATCAATTATACAATTGCCCCCATCTTTTAACTTTCCAAAAAGAATTTCATCTACAAGAATGGATTTTACTTCCGAATTAATAATTCGATGGATCTCCCTTGCTCCATATTCCTTAGAAACTCCTTTTTTACTGATATGGTTTAAACAGCTTTCAGTAAAATCTAAAGAAATATTCTTTGGTTCAAGAAGCTTTTTAAAGATTTTTATTTCTTTTAACGTAATATTCTTTGCCATTTCTTCATTAACATGGTTAAATACTACAATTTTATCTAATCTATTTCTGAATTCAGGAGTGAATACCTTTTTAACTTCATCATTTATAGCTTCTCCCTGCACGATTCTTTCGCCAAATCCTACAAGATTCTTACCAATATTTTTTGCCCCGGCATTAGAAGTCATAATAATTATTACATTCCTAAAATCAGCTTTACGCCCCTGATTATCAGTTAACGTAGCATAATCCATTATCTGCAGTAATACACTTAAAATATCAGGATGTGCTTTTTCTATTTCATCTAGCAATAAAACTGAATATGGCTGCTTACGAATTGCTTCAGTTAACAAGCCACCTTCTTCATATCCTACATAACCTGGTGGCGCTCCAATAAGCTTAGAAGCAGCATGCTTTTCACCATATTCGCTCATATCAAACCTAATAAGCTTTACTCCTAGATTAGAAGCTAAAGTCTTTGCTATTTCTGTCTTACCAACACCAGTTGGTCCTACAAAAAGCATAGATGCTACTGGCTTATTATCATCCTTAAGACCAGCCCTTGACATCTTAATACATTTTACAATATCCTCAATTGCCTCATCCTGACCAAAAATATTTTCCTTGAGATTCTTTTCCATAGTTTTTAAAGAATTTATTTCATCTGTTTCTACAGTCTGCTTTGGAATATTGCAGATTTTTGAAACAACCTCCTCAATTATCTTTTCATCTACAATCTTCTCCTCAGACTCCTCCATTACAGCTAAATATGCACCAGCTTCGTCTATAATATCTATGGCCTTATCTGGCAGGAATTTGTCATTGATATATTTACTGCTTAAAGTAGCTGCCTCCAATAAAGCATCATCAGAATATCTTACTCCATGATATTCTTCATAATTCTTCTTTAATCCTTTTAATATCTTAACAGTTTCCTCAACAGTTGGCTCCTTAACTTCAATTACTTCAAATCTTCTGCTTAAGCCTTTATCTTTTTCAAAATATTTTTTGTATTCATCAAAGGTAGTAGCTCCAATAAAACGTACTTTTCCTTCCATTAGGTATGGCTTTAATAAATTAGAAGCATCTAATGCTCCTGTGCCAAGAGATCCTGCACCAACTATTGAATGGATTTCATCTATAAATACAATAGGCTTATCCTTTTTATTGATTTCATTAAGGACCTTTTTCACTCTTTCTTCAAAATCTCCCCTATACTTAGTTCCTGCAAGAAGCGAGCCAATATCTAACGAATATATTTCAGCTCCCCTTAACTTTTCTGGGACCTGTCCCCTATTAATTAAATCCGCCAGTGCCCAGGTTAATACTGTCTTACCTACTCCTGGTTCACCTACATGGAGTGGATTATTTTTATTCCTTCTACATAATACTTGTATTGTTCTCTCAATAATGTCCTTTCTGCCTATTAGAGGATCCTTTTTATATTTCTTCACATATTCATTTAAGTTTACTGTAAACATATCTAAGAATGATGAGTGCTGTTCCTCTTCTTTTTCTTCTGGAACAAGCTCCCTTTCCTCTTCTTTTCTAATAGCAAGCTCATTTGTATTTTTATGACATAGATTAAATAGTATTTCGCTTTTTTCTACACCCTCTAAAGCTAAAAAATATACAGCATAGCTTTCATCAAGACTATAAATTGCTGATACTATATGTTCTAAAGCTATGGTATTCTTTTCTGAAAATATCGCCTGTTCGCTAGATTTAATAAGCACCTGTTGGAAGCTATAGCTTTCCTGTGGTTCCTCTTCCTCAGTTTTTGCAATATTTTCATTAAAATAATTTAATAAATTGTTTCTTAAATTAATAATATCTGCATTACATTCTTCCAATGCATTATACATATC
>CAKVNP010000435.1 GCA_934777095.1 uncultured Clostridium sp.
AGGGTGGATTCACAAAATTAACAATTTGGGGCAAATCGCTTTTGTGAAATTAAGAAATAAAGAGGGAATTATCCAATTAGTATGTAGCAAAGATGAGATAAAAGGGTTAAGAGTTGAAAATTGTATTGCGGTTACTGGAAAGTTAGTGATTAATGAAAAGGCACCTGGTGGAGTAGAAATACAGGCTGAAGAGATAAAGGTATTAGGAAAGGTATATTATGATAAGCTTCCTTTAGAAATATCAGCTTATAAGAGTAATGATAATATTGAAAAACAGTTAGATTATCGAACATTAAGCTTAAGAAAACCTAAAACTAGGGCAATATTCAAAGTACAAAATGAAATTGAGGATTCTTTTAGAGATTTTTTTAAGAAAAAGGGATTTTCTCAGATTCATTCACCTAAAATAATTGATTCTAGTACTGAAGGCGGATCAGAAATGTTTACAGTAAATTATTTTGATCACAGAGCATTTTTAGCACAAAGTCCACAGTTCTATAAACAAATGATGGTAGGTGCAGGTTTTGAAAGAGTATTTGAAGTTGGTAATGCATATAGGGCGGAGCTTCATAATACCTGGAGACATTTAAATGAGTATGTGAGTCTTGATATAGAAATGGCCTTTATTCAAGATGAGAATGATTTAATGGATTTAGAAGAGGAATTCATTAATTATTTATATGGAAGGCTGAATAAGGTATGCAGCAAAGAATTAGCAATATATAAAATCACCTTGCCGGAAGAAGTAAAGATACCAAGAATACCTTTAAAGAAGGTTCAGGATATCTTGTTAGCTGAATATGGTAAGAAGTCTCCTATAGGTAATGTTGATGCAGAAGGTGAAAAGCTTATATGTAGATATGTTAAAGAGCATTATGGCTGTGAATTAGTTTTTATCACTGAATATCCAGTTAAAAAGAGGCCGATGTATACAATGCCTGATGGAAAAGGTAATACTAAAAGCTATGATTTGATTTATGATGGCTTGGAAATTACCACTGGAGGTCAAAGAATTAATGATTATGAAATGCTTAAGAAAAATGTTGAAAGTTTTGGTTTAAAGACAGAAGATTTTAAGTTTTATTTAGACACTTTTAAATATGGTATGCCTCCTCATGGCGGCTTTGCCATTGGCTTAGAAAGATTGACTATGAAAGTCTTAAAGCTTTCAAATATCAGGGAAGCTGCACTATTACCAAGAGATCTAAAAAGATTGGTGCCATAAGGAGGATAGAGATGGAGATGGATGTAAAAGAAGTAAAATATATTGCGAAGCTTTCAAAGCTTCAGATGACTGAAAAAGAAATAGAAGAAATGACCTATGAATTTGAAAATATACTAAATGAATTTCAGACTTTAAATAATCTTCATTTAGAAGGCTGTGGAGCTAAAAACGATGATGAAATGTGCAGAAAGTCAATAAGAGAGGATAAAGCAGAAAATTCTAATAGAGACAACTTAATGTCAAATGTTAAATCATATAAAAATGGGTATATTGAAGTACCAAAAGTAATTGAGTAAGGTGGTGAATAGCAATGAAAGAATATTCAGTACAAGAATTAGTGGAAAAAGTTAAGAAAGGAGAAATTACTAGTGAAAGCATTGTTAAAGGATATTTAAAGTCTATTGATGAAAAGGATGGCTTAATAAATGCTTTTCTATCAGTAAATTCAGAGTCAGCTTTGAAAAGAGCACGTGAAATTGATCAAAGAGCTAAGGCAGGAGAAAAATTAGGTGCTTTAGCGGGAATTCCAATAGCTATCAAAGATAATATCTGTACTAAAGGAATGTACACTACCTGCAGTTCAAAAATGTTAGAAGATTTTATTGCACCTTATGATGCTACGGTAATTAAGAAACTATTAGCTGAAGATGCCATTATAATTGGTAAAACAAATATGGATGAATTTGCAATGGGTTCTTCTACGGAAACATCAGCTTTTAAGACTACTTTAAATCCAGTTGATTCTTCTAGAGTGCCTGGTGGTTCATCAGGAGGTTCTGCGGCGGCAGTTTCAGCTAAGATGGCACCAATTGCCTTAGGGAGTGATACAGGAGGTTCTATCAGGCAGCCATCATCATTTTGCAATGTAGTTGGTTTAAAGCCTACCTATGGCCTTGTTTCTAGGTTTGGATTAATAGCGTTTGCCTCTTCCTTAGATCAAATAGGTCCAATGGCAGCTTCAGTGGAAGATTGTGCTTATTTATTAAATGTCCTGGCAGGTGAAGATCCTTTAGATTCCACTTCAATTAAAGGATTAAAATATGAAGATTATACTAAAAGCCTTGATAATCAAGTACAGGGAGTAAAGATAGGAATAGTTAAAGAATTTATGGATGAAGGTACTGATGAGGAAGTAAAAAAATCTATGTCCAAATCTATTGAAATCCTTAAATCTTTAGGTGCTGAAGTTGAAGTGTGTTCTTTGCCTTTGCTTAAAAATAGTTTAGCAGCCTACTATATAGTAT
>CAKVNP010000436.1 GCA_934777095.1 uncultured Clostridium sp.
ATCATAGCTTTTCATATTATCAGGAATTTCATTAAAAGAAATACTTATGACATTATACTTATTTAAATACTCCTTATAATTATCTTCATTAGATATTTTTAAATTTTCAAAAACTTCTTTTGAATTCACAGCTTTTGAATAGTATGCACCTATCATATCTGCAACACTTGATTTACCAAATCTTCTTGGTCGTGTTATGCATATATATTTATCTGAAGTTTCTATTACTTCATTTAACTTATCTATTATCAAAGATTTATCTACAAAATATTTACTTCTATATAAACTTTTGTAATTCTCATAAGGATTTATACTATTTAAATATATTGCCATAAAAATCTTCACCTCATTTCCTTTTAATTTTAGACAGTATTTTTTTATATTATAACATTATAATATTATTACTATAAAGTTCTGTTTGTAATAAATGTTGTTAGATTATATATACTATTTCATGTAAAGAAAAGAGTCTGTTAAGCTTACTTTCTTATCTTTATAATCCTTGTATTTTTCCTTCATAAATTATATTTATTGCATTTTCACAGCCATTTCCATTGCAAGAAATGCTATCTTATGTTTCTCTTCAAGATTGTGATAATTGCTAAGGCTTCTAGGATCCCAGTGTTCTGTGTCAAGATTATCTGCTGCATAAAAGAAATGTAAAATTTCTTTTTCCCTAAACTTTGCTAAAGCAGCTACTGCTGAACACTCCATATCTACACAAATACAACCTTGTGCCTTTCTCTTATTTACCTTATCTCTTGTTTCTCTATATATGCCATCTGTTGTCCAGGCTTTTCCTACTGAATATGTAATACCATTTTCCTTAAGAAACTCTTTAAATATATCTATATATCCTTCATTTACCTTTACTTCATCGCAAGCAGGCATATAGTGATAGCTTGTCCCTTCATCTCTCACAGCTCTATCAGGAATAACTATAGAGCAATCATTAATAGATTTATCTAATACACCACAAGTACCAAATAACACTAGCTTTTCTAAACCCATGGCAAATAAATCCTCAATTACTGCCACACACCCAGCAGCACCAACATATGAATTAAAAAGAGCTACTTTTGTCCCTTTATATTCAACTTCATAAATAGGTATTTCCATATTGGCTATGGATGTCCTAGCAATTTCTCTTCCTTGAAATGAAGCAAGAAGCCCTTCAAATGTTGATCTTGCAAAGCATGAAACTGCCACCTTAGGAAATCCATCTATTTTCTTTATACAATCACTGGCATTTAAAACAGCCCTTTTATTATCATCAAATTCTTCTAATATCATAATCTCTCCCCCTTCTTTTTATAGATTTTAGCATATAAGTATTAATATGTAAAAATATTCTTTTCTTGCACATTTTTTCTATAAGGAAATCATTCTAAAAGTACTACATTTGTCATGCCTAGAGAATCTAGAAAAAGAGGTAAAAGCAAACATGATGAAAAGAAAAGAGGAATTTCAAAGCAACAGATATGTATAGAAACAGCAATTGATAGAAAAGGAAATATCATTATGGGGGCTGTTTGTAATGGAAGAATTACAACAAATCAAATAGTTGACTTCTTTGATAATAAAATACGCAAAGATGCTACTTTT
This sequence comes from uncultured Clostridium sp., assembly GCA_934777095.1. Taxonomy (GTDB): domain Bacteria; phylum Bacillota; class Clostridia; order Clostridiales; family Clostridiaceae; genus Clostridium. The sequence goes on from CAKVNP010000436.1 coordinate 1,606, forward strand.
TGTGTGGATTCACATAAATCATATATAGGAATAAAAGATAAGTTAAATGTGGAGTTAAAGCAAGTTCCTAGAGGTAAATCAATGAAACTATTTTACTATTGGAAAGTAAATTAACATTATGTATAATAGACTAAAGTTCGCAAATGTTATAAAGTGCGAAATAAAAACGTTTTGGATATCATATAGATAAATAAAAATTTATAAAGGAGAATATATATATGGTTGAATTTAAGTATGATACACAATTATTAATTGAAGGACATAACCTTAATGAAGATGAAATCAACGAATATTTTACAAATAATTTTAAAGGAGACTGCTTATTAGCAGTTGGAGATGAGGAGTTGATAAAAATTCATTTCCATACAAATGAGCCTTGGAAGGTACTTGAATATTGTGCTTCACTTGGAGAAATTTACGACATTGTTATAGAAGATATGGATAGACAATCAAGAGGATTACAGGGTTAAACTCTAATTTATTGAGCGGATTAAATGAATAATTTTAATAAAGTACGAATAATTTAAAGTAAGTTATAAAATAACCACGCCTTAGAAATCAATGTATTTAAAATACTAAAGTGTGGTTATTTTTATGTTATATTTATCACGAAGAAAGCTAACATAGCCTAAAAATAAAATCTTAAATATATAAAAAAGCAACAATACTAAACTGTTACTTATTTTATTTCACTTATTTTAGTGGCAAACTTATCTAACGGCTAATTCTCTTATACAGCTATTTACATTGTCCTCATAAATGCCTCCATGATAGCAAACTACTGTCTCAATATCATAATTTGTTAATTTTCTTAAAGAA
>CAKVNP010000437.1 GCA_934777095.1 uncultured Clostridium sp.
ATAATTTGTTGTATTAGCTTGTGTACTGATATGTATATTTAAGTTAGTGTATTTTTTAACTAAAGCAAGTACGCCTAAATCAGATACTAAAACAGCATCTACGCCAACTTCATCTAATTTCTTTAAATGCTCAATTAAAGCATCTATTTCGCTATTCTTAGGCATTATATTAACTGTACAATATATCTTTTTACCTAATGAGTGGGCATATTCGACGCCTTCCTTCATTTCTTCATAGGTAAACTTTTGTGCAGTTGCTCTTAACGAAAAGGCACCACCACCAAAATAAACTGCATCTGCTCCATATTGAAATGCTATTTTTAATTTTTCTAAACTGCCAGCAGGAGCTAATAATTCTGGTTTATTAATTATCTTTGTCATAATTTATTGTTCCTCACATTTCAAAGTTAATATTTTATTAATATTCTTTATCTATAATACTATTATTCATAGTTAAAATACAAGAAGAGGATAGGAAAATTTATTTCCATATCCTCTTAATAATTACACTGTTACCTGTTCCTTAGGTTTTATGATTTCCTCTTTTTCAGCAAAGACTTTTGCAAGTCTTGGTCCAATGAAAAATTCACAGCAGATAAAATAAGGATAAAGCAGCCATAACATAGCTGTACTACAGTCTAATAAATATCTACTATTAATTCTTAGCACTGTAATAAATGAACAGATGAATAATACTATCACCGAAACTAGCAGCTTCTTTACTGTTTTAATTTTTATTACAGCTTTATTTATAAAGAATAATATAATGGTTAAAACACTAAAAAATACTGATTTTAACATAAGTTCTATATAATATATGTCAATACTATACTTTTTCATATATAAAAATTCTCTGAATAATTCCTTTTTTTCTTTATATAAGTTAGTCCAAAAATCAAAATCTGACCATTTATTAGGCAGCATATCTACTGGTATTGTAATGCTAAGCTTAGTAATTTTCACAAAGATAAAGGCCAGTAGAGCAGTAATTAATAAGTATATTACAGCTAGCACAGGTTTTCTTTTATTATTCCTAATTTCTTTAATCATCTTTACTAAGATAAATATTAATATGATTAAAGGTAAAATCATCATACTAAATCTTGCGAAATTATAATAACCTCTATTATCTACACCTTCATCAGAAATTCCATATTTATTAGATAAAAGTCTAAGTGTTTCTGGATTCTCATCACTTAAATCCACCGCTATACCATCTATCCTATCCTGAGAATCTGGCATGGCTTCCACTACTATAGTTAAAGTATTTCCCTTATGAAGTCCTCTTATTGTAAGTTTTCGCTCTCCATACACTATTTCTTTTCCTATAACATTATCTGAACCAAATAAAGTATATGCTGTTTCACTATCTATTAAGCAGCCATCTAAGTCATCAGCAAATAGTACCGGTCCATCTATCACAAGAGAAGAATCGCCGCTTATCATCAAGGCCCTCACTGTAGCTGACCTATTTAAATCCTCATTAACTACGCTTTCAGTATCCTTTTCCAGCCAGCCAGTAAAATTAATTGGACTATCACTTTTATTCTCTTGATTTACATATTCAAATATAGTTTGCTGCGTTATTCCATCGCCATCATAATATATATTTTTCACATGCTTAGAACTAAGTAAATCATTGGCATATCCTATAGATAATCCGCAGCATATAGTCATTAATAGAACTAATGATAGCTTTACTATATACTTTAACATCCTCTTCATTTACTTATCCTTCCTAACTCTATCACCATCTGATATATTCTTATTACTACTTATAATAATATCTTGATTACTACTTATAGTTCCATCTTCTAAAGCTGCATAAGTATCATTTTTTTCTTTTACCACAACACTAATTTTCTGTGCCCTCATTTCTTCTCCTAGGACAGTTTCAACATTATCCACCACTAAGATATAATATTGGTTATTACCTTCGCTATGCAATGCTTCTAATGGCACGCAGGTAGTGTATTTTTTAACATCACTTGATATGTTTATTTTCCCACTTTCACCAACTTCTCCAATACCAACTGGAATATTTACTGTGACATTATATAGCGATTCATCATCTTTATCCTTAGTTACTGATTCTATTGTTAATTCATCAAGATAGCCATTATTATCATCATCTAATTGTACAGAAACAGGTTGCCCCTGAACTGCGTATTTCTTTTGCTCTTTTGGTATTTGGGCCACGAATTTATAGCCAGCACTTTTATCTGCCATTGCAAGGATTGCTTCTTCTGATGTCAATATTCCTGCTTCAGCAGAAACTTTTGTTATAACTCCATCACTTTGAGCTAAAACTTTTCCTTCTGCAGATGCCAAAGCTTGAACTTGTGCAAGCTGAGCAGATAACTCATCTGTATTACTTTCAGCAGTTACATCATCTAATGTTCGCTGAGCTGATAAAAGAC
>CAKVNP010000438.1 GCA_934777095.1 uncultured Clostridium sp.
ATGAAGAAAACTATGTAATAAATATTAAGGAAATTATTGATGGAGATAAATTAGCAATAGATATCCTTAAAGGATTTATGGAAGATGATAAGATAACTAAGGTAATACATGATGGGAAAAATCTAATTACTGCATTAGGAAAGCTAGGAATTGAAATCAAGAGTTTTATCTTTGATACTGCCATTGGAGCATACTTAATTAATTCAGCAAGATCTGAATATGCAGTTGAAACTTTGATAAATGAATATTTAGGAGAAGAAATATCAGGTGAAGCTGATGTAAAAAATGTTAAGATTGTAAGTCTTTTAGGCCAATTATATAAGGTACTTAAGTCTAAGATAGAAGATGCCAAGATGGAAGAATTATATTATAATGTTGAACATCCTTTAATTTATGTACTATCAAGCATGGAATCTATTGGCTTTAAAGTAAATGAATCAATTTTAGATCAGCTTGCAGTTAAGTTTAAGGAAGAAATATCTAGAACTGAAAAAGAGATTTATGAGCTTTGCGAAGAGGAATTTAATATAGGTTCCCCTAAGCAGCTAGGAAAAATTCTTTTTGAGAAAATGGATCTTCCTGTTATTAAAAAAACTAAAACAGGCTATTCAACTAATGCAGATGTCTTAGAAAAGCTTAAAGATAAGCATCCAGTAATTGAAAAAATTATTTACTACAGACAGATAACTAAGTTAAATTCTACTTATGTAGAAGGATTAAAAAATGTCATAGATGTAGATGGAAATATTCATTCAAGCTTTAATCAGACAGTAACAACTACAGGTAGATTATCAAGTACAGAACCTAATCTGCAGAATATTCCAGTAAAGTATGAAATGGGTAGGGAAATTAGAAAAGTATTTATTCCGAAAGAAGAGACAGATGTTTTATTATCATGCGATTATTCACAGATTGAACTTAGAGTATTAGCGCATATGTCAGGTGATAGCAATATGATAGATGGTTTCAATCATCATAGTGATATTCATACAAAGACAGCATCAGAAGTGTTTAAAGTGCCAGTTGAGGAAGTTACCTCTACTATGAGAAGCAGGGCGAAGGCAGTTAACTTTGGTATAATTTACGGAATGAGTGATTTCAGTTTAGCACAGGACTTAAAAATTACTAAAAAAGAAGCTGGAGAATATATGGCAATTTACTTTGAAAGATATCCTAAAATTAAGGATTTCTTACAAGGTGCTATAGATGAGGCAAAAGAAAAAGGTTATGTTTTAACTTTATTAAATAGAAGAAGATTTATCCCAGAAATCAAGTCATCTAATAAAATTGTTCAAGGATTAGGTGAAAGGTTAGCAATGAATGCACCAATACAAGGTAGTGCAGCTGATATTATCAAGCTTGCAATGGTTAAGGTATATGAAAAAATCAAAGAAAAAGGCTTAAAGAGTGAAATGATTTTACAAGTGCATGATGAACTTATCTTAAATGTTAAACAGGATGAATTAGCAGAAGTTAAACAGCTTGTGATAGAAGAAATGGAAAATGTATTTAATTTATCAGTACCTTTAGATGTAGATGCTAATATAGGCAACAGCTGGTATGAAGCGAAATAGGGGGAATTATGATTAAGATAGGATTAACTGGAGGAATAGGGTCAGGTAAAAGTACTGTATCTGCTATGTTGAAAAATGCTGGTTTTAATATAGTAGATGCAGATTTAATAGCCAGGGATGTTTTAAAAAAATATCCTGAAATATTAAATAAGGTAAGAATTGAATTTGGTTCAGGCTTTTTTGATTGGCGAGGGGAATTTAGAAGGAAGGAATTTGGTAACCATATTTTTAGATTTCCAAAACAAAGAAAGAAATATGAAGAAATAATACTTCCTTATATATTCAAGGAAATTAATGATGAAATAGAAAAATACGAAAGAAGTGGAGCTAAATCTGTTATAGTAGATGCACCAACGCTTATTGAAAATGAACTTCATAAAGAGATGGATTACGTAATATTAGTATGGGTTGATTCAAATACTCAAATACAAAGAGTAAGACAGCGAGATACTTTATCTAGAGAAGAGGCAATTAACAGAATTAATGCCCAGATGCCTTTAGATAGGAAAAAAGATTTTGCTAATATAATTATTGAAAACAATGATGTATTAAGTAAGACTAAAGAGCAAGTTGATTTATTGGTGGATTTTTTAAAAGCAATTTAGAATAGGGAGATAAAATGAATTTAAAAAAGATTATAGCATTTTTGATTATTGCAATAATACTATTTTTAGGTGGGCAGTATGCAGTAAAGAAATATGTATTTCCGTATAAATATCAGGAATATATAGAAAAGTATAGTGAAGAATATGATTTAGATCCATTATTGGTGTTAGCTGTAATGAAAGCAGAAAGCGGCTTTGATAAGGATTCTACATCTAATAAAGGCGCTAAGGGATTAATGC
>CAKVNP010000439.1 GCA_934777095.1 uncultured Clostridium sp.
TTAATTATGGATAATAACAATGAAAAAGTAGAAACTAAAGAAGAAATAGTTGATATGCAAGCTGAAACAGCTGAAATTGAAAAGAAAGCTTCTAAGAAGGAAAATAAATTCATTCATGGATTAAAAGTTTTATTATCAGGAGTATTAGATCAAATAGTTGCAGTAGCAATTGCATTAGGATTATATGGTTTATTAAGTTTAGTATTAAAGCTAGCAGGGTATAAAATTGATATGCAGCAGGAAATGTTCCTTATTGTATATATAATAAGTAATGTGTTATATTATCCTTTGGTACAAGAACTTTTATCAGGAAAAACATTAGGTAAAAAATTAATGTTTAGATAATTAACAGAAAGAAGCAGGTAAATCATAAAATAAATTAAAAGAGTGCTGTATCAACTTAATTACAACACTCTTTTTCATGTTTTATGTATATAAATTTAACGGTAATAGGAGTTGCAATATGAAAAGAGGAAGTCAAGTAACGGTTAAAATTGAAAAGACAGAGTTCCCTTCAATAGGTATAGGTGAATTTGAAGGAAAGAAAATGAATGTTAAAGGTGCTTTCCCAGGACAGACTGTAAAAGGAACTGTTAAAAAGAACAGAGAAGGCTATGCAGATGTAAAGCTAGTTGAAGTTATTGAAAAGGCACCATATGAAATAGATGCACCATGTCCTCACTTTGGAGTATGTGGAGGATGTAGTTCACAAAATATAGCTTATGATAAGCAGTTAGAAATTTTAGGTGATGAAATCTGTGATTTATTTGCTTCAAGAGAGCTTCCAATGGGAATGTATCTTGGAGTAAAAGGAAGCCAAAATCACTGGGAATATAGAAATAAGATGGAATTCACTTTTGGTGATTTAGAAAAAGGCGGCGAGCTTACTATAGGGATGCATATGAAAGGTAAATCTTTTGGTATCCTAACAGTTAAGGATTGTATGTTAGTAGATGAAGACTTTAGAAAGGTACTTACTTTAACAGAAGAATACTTTAGAAAACAAGACCTTCCATACTACAGAGTAATGAAGAGAGAAGGTTACTTAAGACATTTAGTAATTAGAAAAGCTTCTAATACTGGTGAACTTATGGTAAACCTAGTTACAACTACACAAATAGATTTTGACTTAACTGAATATGTAGAATTATTAAAGAGCCAAAGCTACAAAGGTGAATTAGTATCAGTAATACATACAGAAAATAACTCATTCTCAGATGCTGTTATTCCAGAAAAGGTTAATGTTCTTTATGGAAAAGACCACATCATGGAAGATTTATTAGGCTTAAAGTTTAAGATATCTCCATTTTCATTCTTCCAAACTAACTCTAAAGGAGCTGAAAGCCTTTATAGCATAGTTAGAGATTTCATGGGAGATGGAACTGATAAAGTAGTATTTGACCTTTACTGTGGAACAGGTACAATTGGTCAAATAACAGCTCCAAAAGCTAAAAAGGTTATTGGTTTAGAGCTTATAGAAGAGGCAGTAGAAGCAGCAAAAGAAAATGCTAAGCTTAATGGTTTAGATAACTGTGAATTTATCGCTGGAGATGTTGCAGAAACTATCAAAAAAGTAAAGGATAAACCAGACATAATAATCTTAGATCCACCTAGAAGTGGTGTATCTAAAAAGGCCTTAGATTACGTAATCAAATTTAATGCACCAGAAATAATTTATGTTTCATGTAATCCAAAGACAATGGTTGAAAATCTAGAAGACTTATTAGCAGCAGGCTACAAAGTTGAGAAGAGCACAGTTAAGGACATGTTCCCTAACACACCTCACGCAGAAACAGTTGTTAAACTTACTAAGTAAGATATTACAATATCCTACTGCTTGAGACAGAGCTTAGAACATCAGAATAAGTTGAAAGATTATTTATAGGAGTCATACACAACAATGTGTATGGCTCTTTTTTTGTTTACCGAAATAAGAAAAATTAAGTATATAGAAATTAGGTGCAGGAATAATTACCATAAGTGTTTTGATACTTATTGGGTCAGCTTTTGGAATATTGGGCACAATAATAAATTTAGCTATGGGGGATAGTGTAAATGAATTGTTAATGCAGACAGGACAATATGATGCTAGTATGTTACCAACAACTACTGATTATATTATAAGTTTAGTAAGTTCTATTTTATGTGTTATATTTGTTATTTTAATTTTATTGAAAAATAAAATAGGTATATTTGGATATTTCGCATTATCAATACTTAACAGAGTTTATAGCCTAATAGTAACTGAAATTACACCAATAGTTTTAGGTGGACTAGTATTAGGACTAGCATTTCTAGCTTTATATGGATTCTTTATTTATAAGAAAAGGGATCTATATGGAATTTCAAAGGAAACAACAGAATCTACTAATTAATAAAATAAGAGCTATCTAACGGTAGCTCTTTAATAATATGTTAT
>CAKVNP010000440.1 GCA_934777095.1 uncultured Clostridium sp.
CCCATAAAATATTGCTTTGAATCAGTAAATTTTTTTTATCAAACATTTGCAACCTCTTAATTTTTATTATGTATCAATATATTTATTGAAAATAGCTTTATATTAATTATATAATAATATTATATGGAACAAAACACCAATATATAGGAATATAAGGTATAGATATAGGAGTAATTTATGGAGCAAAAGAGTAAAGAAGAAGAGTATTTAGTATGTGAAAGAATCTGGGCATTTGCCATACTGATGACAGTAGCAGGGTATTTAGGTGCATTTACATATTCAATTAGAGGCGGAGTATTTTGTAATGCTCAAACAGCTAATTTTGTTATGTTCGCCATGGCATTAGGAAATATGAATTTAAAGAGGGCAGTGTATTATCTGCTGCCAATGAGTGCATATTTAACTGGGACTATAATTTCAGAGATAATTCCCCTTAAGGTAAGAAAATATTGTGTTTTAAGGTGGGAGACTATTCTTGTTGGCTTTGAGGTGGTAGTAACAATAATTTTAGGATTTTTACCTGAAAGTGCACCATATCAAGTATCACAGATAGCAATAAATTTTATTTGTTCAATGCAATATAACACATTTAGACAAGCTGAAAAAATACCAATGGCCACAACTTTCTGCACTAATCATTTAAGGCAGGCGGGTGTTCACTTAGTTAGGTGGAGAATGGATAAGGACAATATGGATTCTAGAAAAAGAGCTTTAACTCATTTATTAATGATTTTTGTATTTATTGTAGGAGCAATTATATCCACAATAATATGTAATATATTATTAGGAAAAGCAATCTGGGTGGCATCAATAATTTTATTTGTTTTATTCCTGAATTTTGTATATTCTGATTTAAGCTGTAGGGAATATAGCTGTGAAAGAAAATAGTCCTAAATAGATTAAATTCTATTTAGGACTATTTATAGTTATTAAAGAGAAGCATGTAAATCTTCAAAAATTAAATAAGCTCCCTTTTTATAATCATAATTACTAATATTATTTTGCGATTTTAATAATGACCAGGAGGCATTCCATAGTTTCACTACAAAAAGATAAGCAGATAATTTTTTATAATGATAATTAGCAGGATTTTTAAAGTAAGCTTTTAGCAGTAGTTCTTTCCCACGTTCAGTCATCATCCAGGAAAGCGTTGCAAGATCAAAAAATATATCATTTATACCTGAAAATTCATAATCAATAAGATATAAATCATCATAAGCTAGCAGGAGATTAGAAGGATTAAGATCGTTATGGCAAAGACCTAAATCTATATTTTTACTGCAGAATTCTTCTATTTGAGCTAGTTTATTAATAAGTTCTGCTAGATAACTAGGTAGCTCAATATTAAGTTTATTGCAGATAGCAAGATTATTTCTAATTTCAGCAAAAGGATTAAAAGTCTTTTGGCATTCTAATTTATGTAATAATTTTAGTTTGCAGCAGAGTTTGTTTATAAATAAAGGTGAAGAAAACTCTTCTTCTGTAGGCATTTTGCCAGGAATATATTCGCTTAGCAGATTACTATTGCTATTTGAAAAATAGTAAAGCTTAGGGCTTATATTCTCCTTTGAACAGAGCTTGATAATTTCTTTTTCTTTAGATGTAGGTTTATCGGAAATTCTTAAGAAATATAGCTGATCAAGGTATTTTATTTTGTAGCAGCTATTATTTAAGCCGTTAAGCTCGGCCAGTATTTTAAGGTTCCTTATATCCCATTTTAATTCTTTTATAGCAAATTCGTTTATTTTAATCATTTAATCACCATTAATTATAGTTATATACTTAGTATAAAACAAATTTATGAGAATTTATATATTAGATTAATTTAAAAGGTGAGTATGAAAAATAATGGTAAAATTATTACAATTTATTACAAAAGATGTTAAAATAATAGATGATTATGTAGATTAGTGGGAGTATAAAATATGAGAATTCAATTACTAGGAAATTGTTCAGTGTTACTTACTACTGAACAAGGTGAGATAATCCTTGATCCTTATTTCAGTAATAAGGGCAATCCAATGTTTAGAAGAGGAACACCAGTATCAGAAGATTATCAAAAAATTGAAAAGCTAGATGGAATTTTGTTAAGTCATGAACATTTTGATCATATGGATATTAAATTTATAAAACGTTTCAAAGGAAAATGTCCGTTATATGGACCCCTTGGAATTAAAGGATTATTCTATGGTAGAAATACTGTAAGGCAGGGCGATAAATTTTCTATCAAAGATATGGAGATTACTGTGGTAAAGGCAAAGCATGTATGCCCGGCAGTGGGGTATATAATAAAAGCTGAAAATAAAACCATATATTTTGCAGGGGACACTTATTATAGGGATTTTATGAAAGATATTGCTAAGAGATTTACCATAGATATTGCAATAATGCCAGTTACAAATTATACGCCAG
>CAKVNP010000441.1 GCA_934777095.1 uncultured Clostridium sp.
TTTCCATATCCTCCATGAGACATTAGTCCCAATATAATTATCGTAAGCATATATGCAAATGGGTCATTACTTCCACTTTCTAATTCTAAGATAGATGCAAGTGATCCTTTTAAATTTAATTTTTTTGACCTTAATATAGCAAATACGGAAGCCGCATCAGTAGAGCCAACTACTGCTCCTATCAGCAGTCCTTCTAATAATGTTGTTTTAAAGACTAAGAAACAAAATATTCCCGTTAAGCCTGCAGTTAAGACCACTCCTAATGATGACATAATTAAAGATTGTACTGCAACAGGCTTGGCCATACTCCAGTTAGTACCGAATCCTCCATAAAACATAATAAAAACTAATGCTATAGAGCATATATCTTTAGATAACTCATAATTATCAAAATAAATACCTACAATCCCGTCTGAACCAAACAACATTCCTAGAATGATAAATATTAAAAGTATTGGTACACCAAATTTGTATAACACCTTAGTAGAAGTTATACATATTAATAATACCAATGAACATATAAGCATTAAATTTATCAACTGCTTTCCCCCTATTTACACTGCTATTTATTAGTATATATTAATATATTCATCTTCAACTAAAACTTATAACTTTTAAGATACTCTACTGATTTTCTTAAGCCTTCAATTGTTTTAGTCTCCAATACACAGCTGCAATTATGACTTATTGCCATATTTAATTTTTCCTTTATGTCAATTTCACCTTTTCCGAGGGGTAAGTGATTTTTATTACCTGTAGCATCATGAAAATGCATATGTGTTAATCTATTTATATTTTCTTTGATAAAAATAATATCTTTATTACCAATGCAATAATCATGACCAATATCAAAGGTTAAGGCAAAAGCATCACTTTGCAGCAATAGATTTATTCCCTCTTTCATAAACTCAGTATAGCCATCACTATTTTCAATACAAATCTTTATATTGCTGCTGCCTATTTTCTCCTCACATAAGTCCCTAAACTGTCTTAAATTATTTAAATATATTTCATTATACTTTTCAAATAAATATACTTTCTTATGTGGTAAAGTAAAATATACTCCCTTTGCCATATGCATATTTAAAACTGGCATCTCCAGCTTTTTGGCTGCTTCTATAGCAAATAGCACTGTATCTATATAAGCCTCTGCAACTTCTCTATTAAAATCGCATACATTTAAATTTTCATCTAAATCTATAGTAAAGAAAATATTTTCCTCATCAATACATCTTTTCATTCTATTTAGATCCATGGTATCTTTTTGATACTGAGGTAAATTCATATTAATTTCAGTAAAATCTAAATCAAGCTCTTTGCATAAAGCAATACATTCTTCTAATGATTCACATTGGATTAAAGTTGGCATACCATATACCACTGTAATACTCATCCCCTTATTAATTCATATTTTCTAACATCATGCTGATATATCCTTTAACATCATTCCCATAATCATCTTCATACTTTAATACTTCTTGTAATAAATCCATATTTTCTAAAACATCATCCTTGCTCAAGCCACTTTCCTTAAATAGCATTCTACTATTAGCTAAATTGGATGTAGAACAAGCAGAAGATACAGCATTGTAAAAAAATGTTATTAACTTTACCCTTTTAGTAGACTGTTCCTTGTATAATTCTCTCTTCAACTCTTTCCATTCATTCATAGTTTGTACATCAGCAAGCCTTGGTAATATATATGTTTCAATATCATATTGAATCCTTTTTTTCCTTCGGCCAGTCCACCATTTTATTTTTAGCAGATTATCAATATCATCTTCAGAAAAACGCTTTCTTATTTCTTTAGCAGGAACTCCCCCAACAATAGTATAAGGAGGTACATCTTTAGTCACCACCGCTCTAGTTCCTATTATCGCCCCATCACCTATGGTAACACCTGCTAATACTACTGCTTCATAGCTAATCCACACATCATTGCTATACTTGTAGTTATTCCTATACTTGATAAAACTCCCATTGCTTTTAATCTTTCCTCAGGGGATGGTGCTGCTGGCTCAATAATAGCAGCTAATTTATGATCAGTAGTTGTGATAGTTGTGGCCGCCGAAGCATATCTTTTATTTCTTCTAATAAATCTATATCTCTTAAAATTAAATTACTTTTCGTTGTAATATGAACAGGATAATTATATTCAGCAATTACTACTAAACATCTTCTAGTTAATAAATACTCTTTTTCTGACTTTGTATAAGGATCACTCATGGCGCCTGTTCCTATAGTCCCTTTTTTCCGCCTGTTTTTTAGTTCCTGCTCAAGGAGCTCAGCTGCATTCATTTTAACTATGAGCTCATCAAAATTCTCAATACGATAGCAAAGACTCCTTGAGTCACAATAAATACAATGATGTTCACAGCCTCTATATATATTAAATTGGTAGTGTACTCCAA
>CAKVNP010000442.1 GCA_934777095.1 uncultured Clostridium sp.
GCACCGGAAGGTGCTTTTTTTTTTGCCTTTTTTTATAATAAAGCATAAAAATAGCCAGTAATGAGTAAAACTAAATTATAAATAGATTTATTATAGAGGTGTTTTTATGACTAAATTAAATTGTTATTCAACTTCATGTTTAAATAATAAAAGAGGGGTATGTACCTCTAGCACAGTGAAATTACAGTTGTCTAATGAAGCACAACAGAATAATGAGAGAATTTATTGTAATAATTATGATAAGAGCAATGTTGTAGGAAGAGTATTTAATGAAATAAATAATCTAAATTTATTTAATGCAGCTCAAGAGTATAATAATATATCAAATCATATAACAGCAGTAAATTGTTCTGCTGGTGATTGTATTTATAATAAAAATGGCTACTGTAGTGAAGAAAAGATTAATTTAAAAGATGATGAAAGCATAAATAAAACTTATTGCAATAATTATATAAAAGCATATTAAGTATGATATAATATAGGCTATGTAAAATTAAAAGTGGTTAGGTGATAGACTTGGTAGAAAAGAATAAAGAATACATATTAGAAATAGTTTCTCAAGGATATGAAGGCGAAGGGATAGCAAAAGTTAATGATACATATCCTATATTTATTGAGGGTGCTTTAATTGGAGAAAAAGTTAAAGTTAAAATAATTAAAGTTAAGAAAAAATTTGCTTATGGTAAGCTGATAGAGGTGCTGGAACCTTCAAAGGAAAGATGCACGCCTAATTGTAATATATATAAGCGTTGTGGAGGATGTGCTCTTCAACATACAACATATGAAGAACAATTAAGATTTAAATACGAAAGAGTTAAGGACTGTATAAGTAAAATAGGTAAACTTGATGGGAATTTAGTTAAGTTTCCTTTAGGAATGGAAGAACCATGGAGATATAGAAATAAGGTGCAGTTACCAATAGGATTAGTTAATGGAGAACTAAAAATAGGGTTCTTTGCTCCAAGAAGCCATGAAATAATAGATATGGAGAGCTGCTTAATTCAAGATGAGATAGCAGATAAAGTAGTTGAATTAACTAGAGAATGGATTAAGAAGTACGATATTAAGCCATATAATGTTGATGGACAATATGATGAAACAGGAATATTAAGACATATAATGATTAGAAGAGGGTTTAATACAAATGAAGTAATGGTTGTATTAGTTACTAATGGTGAAAAGCTTCCTCATAAGGATGAGTTTATAGAAGTGATTTCTAAAAATATACCTGGAATTAAGAGTATTATTCAAAATATAAATAATAAAGCAACTAATGTTATTTTAGGTCTAGAATCAAAAACGTTATGGGGTTCTGATACTATTTCAGATTATATCGGAAAATTTAAATATAATATATCACCACTATCATTCTTCCAAGTGAACCCTGTGCAAACAGAAGTTTTATATAATAAAACTTTAGAATTTGCAGAGTTAAGTGGAGATGAAACAGTCTTTGATGCTTATTGTGGAACAGGAAGTATAACATTATTCTTATCACAAAAAGCTAAAAAGGTTTATGGTGTTGAAATAATACCGCAAGCTATAGAAAATGCAAAAATTAATGCTAAGGAAAACAATGTTGATAATGCAGAATTCTTTGTAGGTGAATCAGAAGTAGTGATTCCTGATTTAATTAATAAAGGAGTAAAGGCAGATGTAGTAGTTGTAGATCCGCCAAGAAAAGGCTGCGATATAAAGCTGCTAGAAGCAATTACTAATATCGATGCAAAGAGAATAGTTTATGTAAGCTGTGATCCGAGCACTTTAGCAAGAGATTTAGCTATCTTAGAAGAAAAGGGATATAAAACTATAGAAGTTCAACCAGTTGATATGTTCCCACATACAGCTCATATAGAATGCTGTGCAAAAATAGTTAAGAGCATTGATAAATAAATTAAGGTAAACTGTATATGTTTCTGAGGAGTGGTAATATACTTTGTATATAAATTATAATTATTTGTATAAAAAATGTTTTATTAGATTAAAATTTTGTGTTGCAAATATAAAAATATCTATATGAGATATCGAAAGTATATATAGATAATATTTAGGTAAGATTTTATATTTATAATCGATGATTAAATTAAAAGGTTAGTACTTGGATATATTATCTAAATACTAACCTTTATTAGTTTATTGATTTAATTGGTAGATATAAAAATAAAGTTATATTAATATAAATTATATTAAATAGGGGGGATAAAAATATGATAAAAAGTTTACAATATTAATTATACAGTTATTGAAGATATAGAAATAGGAATAATAGTAATGTTATCTCTATCAATAATAATATCTATATGTATAAAGTACATATTCAATTATATAGATAAAATGGATAAAACTAAAGAGGTAGCATATTTAAATAATTAATAAAAAAAAGCAGGTAACAATCCGTTT
>CAKVNP010000443.1 GCA_934777095.1 uncultured Clostridium sp.
CCCTTTTTAGAAATTAAGTAATCTGTTACTTTATCATATCCATTAAATAACTTTACCTTATTATCTGTAATTTCTTTTCTGCAGTTTAATAATAATGATTTGCTTAAAGGAGTTTTCTTAATAATGCCCGCTATACATTCTATCCAATGGTTATTTATTACCTCTTCTAAGGAAATATCAGATGCATCCCTATAAAACACTATTTCAATCTCAATTCTAATCATCAGTGTTTTGCAGATAATGCTCTTTATCAACTCCTCTTCATCAAAAGTAAGCTGTTCCTTTCCTCTTAATACTACCTTCAATAAATTACTTTTCTTCAAAAGCTGAAATTTTATGATGTTAACTTCTTTATCTTCTAAGCTTTCGTTTTTATTTATTTCAAGGGTAATTTTCTTTAAAATATCTTCACTCATTAAAATCACCTCTTACTTTTTAAAATAACTATAACATTATATCATAATTTTTCTCATAATAAATAAGTATTCTAATTCCATTCAACCACATCATAAAGCGCTTTTTCTTGTAATTATTTCCACAGCAGAATAAATACTTATCTACGCTGTTGGTTACTAAGAAGTAAGTAACTTACTAAAAAGTGCAGTATTGTCCTAATTTTCTTACTTTGTTATAGTATCTTTATCTTAATAAAAGGAATGATTTAAATGAAAAAAAATTTAAAAGTATTATATTTTAGTCCGACTGATGGGACAAAAAAAATTATCAAGACTATAGCAGAATCTTTTGAAGCAGACTATAAGGAATTTGATATCACCTTACCTCAAAATAGAATTAATAGCCTATCTTTTACTAATGACGATTTAGTTATAATAGGCTTACCTACTTATGGAGGAAGATTACCAAAACTGCTACATAATTATTTGGCTGAAATAACTGCTGATAATACTATTGGAGTATTTGTAGCTACCTATGGAAACAGGGACTATGAAGATGCTTTATTAGAGCAGTATGACATATTTACTGCTAAAGGATTTGTAGGATTAGGAGCCGCTGCCTTTATAACAGAGCATTCATCAACAAGAAACTTAGCTGCTGGAAGACCTGACACAGACGATTTAAAAGCTGCTGCTGATTTTGGAAATAAGCTTGCTGCTCGTATAAAAGAAATTAATTCTTTATCAGATTTAAATTCTTTATCATTACCAGGCAGCAGGCCCTATGTTGTAAAAAACATTACCATGCCTCCAATGGTCCCAGAAACTAATGATAAATGCGTTACCTGTGGAATATGTGCAAAACACTGCCCAACCTCATCAATAGATTTTTCTGATTGTATAACCATTAATTCTACTAAATGCATAAAATGTAACAGCTGTGTTAAAAGATGTCCTTTAAACGCTAAATCTATTACCCATGAAGCATATAAAAATATGCAGAATATGCTTATTACTAATTTTGCTGACAGCCCAAAAGTACCTGAACTATTCATAGCTTAAAAATTAATCCGTATCAAGATATTTATGATACGGATAATTCTATATTACTTTGGAAATTTTAAACCTTCATCTATATTAATATTATATTGTTCTGTAAAACTATCTTTATTCTTCATTCCCCAATCAAACATAGACTGCATTACTGGAGATAAACTTTTACCTAATTCCGTCAGCGAATATTCTACCTTAATTGGAACTTCCTCTGTATATATTTCTCTTTTTACAAAGCCATCTCTTTCTAATTCTTTTAACTGTGAGGTTAATACTTTTGAACTTATATTGCCAATTTCCCTTTCCAGCTCACTAAATCTTTTTTTGCTCTTTCTCAGCTTGCACAAAATAATAAACTTCCATTTATCACATAATAATGAAACCACTAATTCTATTGGATATTTTATCTCTCGTTTTTTCATAAACTTATCATTCTTCCTTATTTATTTTATATTTAATTATACTTTCATAATATAAGCAGAACAATATTTTTTATTGACACCTTCTTAAGTGTATGGTGAAAGTTAACGACTTTACTTTCCTTTCACTTTGTCTAGCAATACTTCACTTCAACGCTAGTTGATTTCAATCCACTGTTTTGCCAATTTAAACCAAGAAGCCACATGTGGATTAATATGCCCTTCATCATTTACATTAGCACTACTTTTATCTGCTAAAGATAAACCATGTCCACCTTTTGGATATATATGCATTTCAAAAGGAATATCATTTTTTCTTAATGCCTCTGCAAACAGCATAGTATTTTCTAGAGGTACACAATCATCTTCAAAAGTATGCCAGATAAATGTTTTAGGTGTATTTTTAGTTACCAGCTTTTCTAATGATAATCTTTCATAATTTTCTTCGTTAGCGCCATTTCCTAGTAAGTTTTTAAAAGAATCCCTATGGGCATATTGTCCACCTGTAATTACTGGGTAAGATAAAAT
>CAKVNP010000444.1 GCA_934777095.1 uncultured Clostridium sp.
GAATTTCTGGTTGCATCAGAATTTGTATTCACATTGCAGATTATGAGGAATGCAACCAAGAAGCATATCATTCCAAATGAAATAACTACAATATATAATTGGACAGGCATCTCAATTTCACAATATAAAAAGGAAATTTTAAAAAAACGTGTATGCTAATATATATTTAATGGACAAAAAACATATCACAAATAACTTTTCTTTTAATAAATAAATTACAAAATATATATGTAATTGTTTTCAAAAAAGGTGTAGAATATAATTATAAAAATAATAGAAGGTGATTTTTGTGGTTAGTTTCTTTGTCTGTTTAGCATTGTTACTTATTGGGTATATTGTTTATGGTAGAGTAGTAGAAAAAGTATTTGGACCTGAAATTAATAGACCTACCCCTGCAATTGCTCATACAGATGGAATCGACTATATACCAATGAAGACTTGGAAGTCATTTTTAATTCAGCTTCTAAATATAGCAGGACTTGGACCAATATTTGGTGCTTTATCAGGTGCTATCTGGGGACCAAGCGTATATTTATGGATAGTATTTGGTACTATTTTTGCTGGTGGTGTTCATGATTTTTTAAGTGGAATGCTATCTGTAAGAAATGATGGTGCCAGTATATCTGAAATTGTAGGTATTTACTTAGGAAAAATAATGAAAAACGTTATGAGAGTATTTTCTGTAATACTTCTTGTAATGGTTGGTGTAGTATTTATGGTAGGGCCAGCAGGATTACTTGCTAAGTTGACTCCTAATTTTATGAATATTACATTTTGGACAATAGTAGTTTTAATTTATTACTTCTTAGCAACATTATTACCAATTGATAAGATAATTGGTAAATTATATCCTGTATTTGGAGCATGCCTTATTATAATGGCTGTTGGCATAGCAGGAGCTACACTATTTAATAGTGGGACAAAACCAATGCCTGAAATTACATTAAGTAATTTACATCCAGATGGAAAACCTATCTGGCCATTGATGTTTATTACAGTAGCTTGTGGTGCTATCTCAGGATTCCATTCAACTCAATCACCAATGATTGCTAGATGTATCGATAACGAGAAGAATGGTAGAAAGATATTTTACGGAGCAATGGTTGCAGAAGGTATTATTGCACTTATCTGGGCTTCAGCTGGTGTTGCATTTTACAATGGTACTGGTGGATTACTTGCAGCTGGCGGTGGTAACTCTTCTTCTGTATATGAAATGTCAATTGGTTTACTTGGCCGTGTAGGTGGAATACTTGCCATGATCGGGGTTATTGCCTGTCCTATTACTTCTGGCGATACAGCATTTAGAAGTGCTAGACTTACTATAGCTGACTGGTTTAAGATTGATCAAAAAGTAATTAAGAATAGATTATTCTTATCAATACCTTTACTTGGTGTTGGATATTTAATTTCACTTATTGATTATCAAGTAGTTTGGAGATATTTTTCTTGGTCTAATCAAACACTTGCAATGATTGTACTTTGGGCCGGATCAGTTTATTTAGCAAAATATGCAGGATTTGCTAAACCTATGTCATCATTGATGGCAGCTTTACCAGCTACATTTATGTCAGCTGTTACTTGTACGTATATTTTATATGCAGATGAAGGATTTAAGTTGTCAGCTGGAATTTCATATATAATAGGAATAATTTTTGCCGTTGTTTGTTTAGGCGTATTTTTATTCAGGACATTAATTCCTGCGCTTAAGAAATCAGCTCGCGAAAAAGTGGAATCATAATTTTTTATATAAAGAGTTATGTACAAAATAAAATTGTACATAACTCTTTTTAATTTAAATAAAATACAGTCATGGTGCCTTAAAAGGTAATAATCTTATTACCTTATTTATATAATACAAGTGTAAAAGTATGGGGTTTTACACTTGTATTATATAGGGGGGATATATTATGGCTGATGAAAAAAGTACAATGAAGGAAAATATGGATAAAGATGTTGCTGGAGGAGGCACAAAAAATAATTACTGGTGGCCGAACAAGCTGAATCTTGAAATTCTTCGGCAGAATTCTGAATTAAGTAATCCTATGTCTAAGTGTTTTAATTATGCTGAAGAATTTAAGAAACTTGACTATTATGCATTAAAAGAAGATTTGTATAAATTAATGACCGATTCTTAAGAATGGTGGCCTGCTGATTATGGTCACTATGGACCATTATTTATTCGAATGTCCTGGCATAGTGCAGGCTCTTATAGAATTGGTGATGGGAGAGGTGGAGGAAGCCGAGGAATACAAAGATTTGCACCACTTAACAGCTGGCCAGATAATGTTAATTTAGATAAAGCAAGACGGTTACTTTGGCCAATAAAAAAGAAGTATGGAAATAAAATTTCCTAGGCAGATCTATTAATACTTGCTGGTAACTGTGCATTTGAG
>CAKVNP010000445.1 GCA_934777095.1 uncultured Clostridium sp.
ACAGCCGCGTTATTATCTGTGATTATGCAAACGGTAAGATTTATGTAATTGAGGATAGGGGTAAGACCGATTACATGGAAGATAGAGTTGAGATTTCGTTATTAATGGATTGTTACAGTCCTTTATTAACTGAAAAACAAAAGAATATCATGGAGCTTTATTACAATGATGATTTATCTTTAGCTGAAATTGCTGAGTTAAATAATACAAGTCGTCAAGCAATCCATGACCTTATCAAAAGATGTTATAAACAATTTTTATCCTATGAAAGTAAATTATGTTTGCTAAAAAAATCTTTGGAGAAAGAAGAAAAAATATTAACTCTTTTAAATGAACTTAATATGAAGTATTCTATAAGTGAAGAAGATTTTGAAAATTATAAAGAAATATTAGAAGATTTATAGTAATAGGAGGGTTTTAGCATGGCTTTTGAAGGTTTAGCTGATAAGTTACAAGAGACGTTTAAAAAGCTTAAAGGTAAAGGAAAGCTTAGTGAAAAAGATATAAAAGAAGCCATGAGAGAGGTAAAACTTGCTCTACTTGAAGCAGACGTTAACTTTAAAGTTGTTAAAAAATTTGTAAAGAACGTAAGTGAAAAGTGTGTAGGAAGCGAAGTGTTAGAAAGTTTAACACCTGCTCAACAAGTTATAAAAATCGTAAATGACGAATTGACTGATCTTATGGGTGGAAGCAAAAGTGAAATAAACTTTAATGGAGTGGGACCTACAGTAATCATGATGGTTGGTCTGCAAGGTGCTGGTAAAACTACCATGACAGGAAAGCTTGCGCTTCAATTAAGAAAAAATCATAATAAGAGACCTTTATTAGTTGCATGTGACATTTACAGACCTGCAGCGATAAAGCAATTAGAAGTTGTTGGTAAACAAATCGATATTCCTGTTTTCCAAATGGGCGATAAAATAAGTCCTGTTGAAATTGCAAAAGAAGGTATTAAATTTGCAAGGGAAAATGGAAATAACGTTGTTATAATAGATACAGCAGGACGTCTTCATATTGATGAAGAGTTAATGACTGAGTTAAAAGATGTTAAAGCAGAAGTAAATCCACAGGAAATATTACTTGTTGTTGACTCTATGACAGGTCAAGATGCTGTGAATGTAGCTGAAACATTTAATGAAGCATTAGATGTAACTGGTGTTGTATTAACAAAACTTGATGGTGACACTAGAGGTGGGGCTGCATTATCAATAAGAGAAATGACTCAAAAACCAATTAAATTTATTGGTGTTGGTGAAAAAATGAGTGATTTCGAAGTATTCCATCCGGATAGAATGGCTTCAAGAATTCTAGGTATGGGTGATGTACTATCATTAATTGAAAAGGCACAGGAAGCTATTGATGAAAAAGAAGCTGCTGAGCTTGGACAGAAAATGATGGAAAATGATTTTACTTATGATGACTACTTAACTGCTATGGAGCAGATGAAAAAGTTAGGATCATTAAGCAAAATCATTGATATGATTCCAGGTATACCAAAGGAAATGAAAAATATTGACTTTGATGCTGGACAAAAAGAACTTGACAAAGTTAAAGCAATCATTTATTCTATGACAGCGAAGGAAAGAAAAAATCCAAAGCTGATAGTTGGATCTTCTTCAAGAAAGAAGAGAATTGCAAAAGGGTCAGGTACTTCATTGCAAGATGTTAATAAGCTTATAAAAGGTCACGATATGATGAGAAAGCAAATGAAGCAAGTAAAATCTATGACTAAAAAGTCCAAAAAAGGACTATTTGGGAAAATGCCTTTTTAAGATATAGAGTATAATCCTTTGAAGGAGGTGAATTATAAATGGCAGTTAAAATAAGATTAAGAAGAATGGGTGCTAAGAAAGCTCCTTTCTATAGAGTTGTTGTTGCTGATTCTAGATGTCCAAGAGATGGTAGATTCATCGAAGAAATCGGATACTACAATCCAGTTGCTCAACCAGCTGAAATCAAAATCAACGAAGAAAAAGCTACTAAATGGATAGCTAATGGTGCTCAACCAACAGACGTAGTTAAGAGACTTTTCAACACAGTAGGTATCAATAAGTAATTTTGGGAGGTGAACAACTGTAATTGACTTCGTTAATTACAGACCTTATGAAAGAGTTAGTAGAAATAATTGCTAAGTCACTAGTAGATAATCCCGACGAAGTTCATGTAAATGAAGTTGTCGGTGAGGGATCAGTAGTTCTTGAATTAAGGGTTGCTCCTGAAGATATGGGTAAAGTCATCGGTAAACAGGGAAGAATAGCAAAAGCTATTAGAACTGTTGTTAAAGCCGCTGCACTTAATGTGGATAAAAAAGTTATCGTTGATATAATCAATGATGAGAGCTAGGAATTTTCCTAGCTCTCACTTTTTATATAATGATGAATTATGAATGC
>CAKVNP010000446.1 GCA_934777095.1 uncultured Clostridium sp.
TTAATTTCTTTTATTTTTGTAATTAATTCACTAATGATTAATTCAGATTTTGAAAAACCTTTTCTAAAATATCTAATTTGTTTGTATTTTACTCCATCCATTTCAAAATCTAAAATATCTATTCTATCGCCGTTATATTTAATTGGATCTCTCTGACCTTTTACAAATACATGTACTTCCATCTAATTTTTCCTCCTGTAGTTTATCTATATGTTCATTATATGATAACTTGCTCTTTTATACAACAATAAAGCCTGCAGCTTATTAAAACTGCAGGCTTTATTATTATTTTAAAATACCAAATGGTTTTCCGATTGGTAATATAACTTTCTTTAAGTGTCCGTTAATTACATTAGCTCCGCATCCATAGAATGAGAAGATTGCAATTAATAATTCTGACCAAGCTGCTATAGCGTGAGTTATTTCTGTAGCTACACCAAATGAGCTTAATGATAATCCTAAGAATAAGAAATCAATTAAAACAAAGATTATGAATAATACCTTGTTAGTTTCTAAAGCTCCAATTGTCATGAAGATAGTGAAGATTAAGTATCCTAAGAATGCAAAAGCTAATTGCTTAGTATCTACTGAAGCAGCTAAAGTTTCTCCAAATACTCCATTTTGAATCATCCATGTCATTCCCATAGCATACCAGAAGAATGCATAAGCACCGAATGCTGTAGCACCAAATACGTTGTTATGCTTGAAATCGTTGATACAAGCAAATAATTGAGCTGTTGCTCCTAAGAATATAGCCCAAGGTAATACTAATGCAGTACCTGATGTAATTCCTAGTTTTTGTGATGATGCAACTAATGTAATAATTGCTAAACCAAATAATCCCAATGCTGATGGATCAGCAGTTATGATTTTAACTTCTTTTGTTGTGTTTTCCATAGCGTCCCCCTATATGTATATAAAAAATCGACTTCTCAAGATTAACAGAATAAGTGGACAAAGTCAAGATATTTCACTAAAATTTTAATCTTTTAATGTTAATATCAGATGAAAAATTAACAAAATTATACATAATCAACATATCTGTGTATTTTTTGTCGACAATTAAATCTTCAATACTTCCTTTATAATGTCTTAAATCAATAACCGTAATTTCTTCATAATCATTTGCAAGAAAAGGAATAAATGAGTTAGCAAAGGAATCTTTAAAGATTAAGATACTAGTTCCCTTTCTGCTTTCCTCAATACTATTACTAATAATCGTAGTAATTCCATTATTACCTCGTAAAAAAGCAGAATACTTATCGCTGGTAGTAAATTTATCATTGTCATACAGAGAACTATACTTTGTACCATCTATATCTACCTTTAAATTATCCGTATCTATATAAGTGATTGTATCAGCTTTTGCTTTGAAGTATTTAGATTTAGAATAATATGTTCCTAAGAAATCATTAACTTCATTTTTCTTATAGCTTTCATATCCAGGTGCTGTAATTCCTTTTGTTGATATAAATTCTTTATATCCTAAGTATGCACCTAATGTAGTCCAATGATGATCTGTATTATAGTAGATATAGCGGCTTTTCTCAGAAATTAATGCTTTTGAAATATCTATACAATTTATGTTATTTTCCCTTAGAAGGCTATAGATATATTCTTCTTCTTTTAGTTCATTAACTAACTCTAATCCATAAGGTATATCTTCACTATAGATAGTATAAGAACTTGGTATCATGATAAAATCAAAGTTCACATTATATTTATCTCTAAAAGCTACTAAAGCTGCTATATTTTCATTTAATCTTTTCTCATTTACTTCAGTGTTCTTTTCAAATAAATGATTATTAGCCCCATAAATAATATTATTATTCTCAATCTTCATTAAGCCGTATTCAATAACCGATTTAAAACTTACAAATAAATCTCTCATAATAAATTGATCATTAATATATTTCTCATATTCTTTAGAATACTTTCCTGAAACTATGGATTGCAATGAAGCTTGAGGCTTTGTTGTTAAATATCTATTTTCTAATTCTGATAGCTCTTTATCACCAGTGATAATATCAAAAATTGCAAAGCAGCTTATAAAGCTGGTGAAACAAATTAAAAGCAAGTATTTCTTTAGAATTTCTCTTATCATTTCCTTCTCCTAAAACCTAAAATATAAAAATGGATTATATGTCGTATCAACTAAATAAGCGACTGATATGATAAATAAAGCCATTAAAACAAGGGTTTTTAATATATTAATCTTTTGTATCTTCTTCCAGCTGTTTTCTATTAATGGTGTTGAACAGACCATTGCTATAATTAAAACAACTATGTAATTTCTAAGGTAGTATATCCACTCAAGATTGTAACTTGGGATAAATAACTTGCATAGATATAATCTAATCTGCTGCAGATCTGTAATAGCAAAGATCATC
>CAKVNP010000447.1 GCA_934777095.1 uncultured Clostridium sp.
ATTATGGATAGCAGATTTTGTACCTATAAAAGAGTAGGATATTTAAAAGCAAGTATATCAAAAATCTTGGGTATGGATTTTACTGGAATTGTATATGCTTCTCCTGGAGTTTTAAAACACATTGAAAAAAGGCATAATAAGCAGATTGATACCAGGAGCAAAGATAGTATTTTAGGATGGATGAAAGAAATAATAGAAAAACCTGATTATATTGGAATATATAAAAATAAAAAAGGACAGGAAGCTATAGAGCTGGTTAAGGAGTTATATATTGATTTGCTCCTAGGTATTGAGATTGATGAGGAAAATGGGTATATATATGTATCCACAATGTATCCAATTTCAAAAAGGAAAATAAAAAACAAATTATATAGTGGAAAGTTAATAGCTATAAATGAATATATTAAAGATGATGTTGAAAGTTGTATTGTATAAAGGTATAATTTTAAAATAGGTAATTGATTTTTGAGGTGAGAAAAGGCTCCTCACACGCTGAATTTTCAGTAAACAGAGATGCAGGAAATGTCATCCTGCCAAAAATCAAGTATAGATTAATAAGTGATAAAATATAGATAAATAATTGAAGAAGGATAGGAAGTAAATGATGAAGAGAATTGCAATAATTTTTAATGGCGGAACTATATCTATGAAAATTGATGAAAAGATAAATGCAGCAGTGCCAAGCATGTCTGCAGAAGAAATAATGTCTATGATACCTGGAGTACAAGAGTTTGCAGAAATAGAAGCATATACTTTTTCAAGTATGCCATCTCCTCATATGACTTTAGAAACGATGTTAAAGTTAAGTGATTTTGTTAAAGAACTTGTTAGCAGAAATGATATAGATGGTGTGGTTATTACGCATGGAACAGACACTTTAGAAGAAACAGCTTATTTATTGGATATGACCTTGGATTCAGAGAAACCTATTGTAGTAACAGGAGCAATGAGAAGTGGATCAGAACTTGGATATGACGGACCATTTAATCTAGCTACGTCTATTTGTACTGCAATTGCAGATGAATCAAAAGGTAGAGGAGTTTTAGTATGCTTTAATGGCGAATTAAATGCGGCATCAGAAGTTACTAAAGCAAATTCTATGGCGCTAAATGCATTTAGAACACCTAACTTTGGACCTATAGGAATTGTTGATAATGATGCAGTTATTTTTTATAGAGAAACTAAGCATAGTGAAAAATATGATGTTAAGGAAATGGAAAAAAAAGTTGCCTTAATAAAATGCGTTGTAGATATGGATGATGAATATTTAAACTTTGTCATAGATAAAGGATACGGTGGAATAGTTATTGAAGCTTTAGGAAGAGGGAATGTACCACCTAAAATGGTTAACGGAATAAAAAGAGCTATCGAAAATAATATACCAGTAGTTGTTGTTTCTAGATGTTTTGAAGGCAGAGTATTTGAATCATATGGTTATGAAGGTGGCGGAAAACAGCTTAAAGACCTAGGAGTTATTTTTGGGGATACATTACCAGGACAAAAAGCAAGAATAAAGCTATTCTTAGCAATAAATAGTGGAATGTCTATGGAAGAAATAAGAGAAAAGTTTTAGCGAAATATAAAACATAATTCCATAAATAAATTTGTAACAGTTGACAGGAAAAATATGTAAATGTATAATTATATTCGTAATTCTATCTAACAAAGGTGTAGACAAGAAAAAAGAAATGTTAGCAGGTCTTACTACTTTTTTAACCATGGCATATATTATTGCTGTTAATCCTAGTATATTATCAGCAACAAAAATGCCTGCAGGGGAACTGGTTACAGCAACATGCCTGGCAGCAGCTTTAGGCTGCTTTGTGATGGGTATATTTGCTAATCTGCCATTTGCTTTAGCATCAGGAATGGGGCTGAATGCATATTTTGCCTATACTGTAGTAATTGGAAAAAATATTCCTTGGGAAGTCGCATTAACAGCAGTTTTTGTAGAAGGTATAATTTTTATTTTATTATCATTGTTTAAAATAAGGGAAGCTGTAGTAAATGCAATACCAATGAATATGAAACTTGCAGTAACAGGTGGTATAGGATTATTTATTGCATTTATCGGAATGTCAAATGGAGGATTAATAGTTGCTAACGAAAGTACAAAAGTTGCTATGGGTAAATTTACGCCAGCAGTAATAATTACGTTAGTAGGATTAATTATCATAGCAGTTCTTGATAAGAAAAAAGTAAAGGGGGCTATTTTGTGGGGAATATTAATATCTGCAGCTATTGGCTGGATATATGCACTGATCAGTCCTGATGCAGCAAGTGAACTGGGTATTTCGCTGCCTACAGGTATATTTAAGTTTGAAGGGATTGGAACAATAGCAGGCAAAATG
This sequence comes from uncultured Clostridium sp., assembly GCA_934777095.1. Classification (GTDB taxonomy): domain Bacteria; phylum Bacillota; class Clostridia; order Clostridiales; family Clostridiaceae; genus Clostridium. The sequence goes on from CAKVNP010000447.1 coordinate 2,352, forward strand.
GATTTTTCTTATGCATTTAGTTCAAAAAATATTATGAG
>CAKVNP010000448.1 GCA_934777095.1 uncultured Clostridium sp.
GTCCAAAATAGTCTCCAGTACCAACTTCATCACTACCTATACTAGTTGAATTATAAATAATAGGATCTACTTCTATTTTTTTTGTTTCAGATTTACTTTTATTTTCACTATTATTTACTTCTAAATTTTTATTATTCATTTTTTCAGTGGCTACCCAAATATCACTAGCTAAATCAGCATCTTTACCTTGAAAAACAATTTTTCCTGATTCATATAATGTAACAACAGTATCACCATCTTGCGCTTGGAAAACAGCATATTGAGGTGTTTTTTCTCTTTTTAAATCTTCATAAAATTCTACTAGTTTTTTCTTAGTGTTATCACTAACTTTAAATGATATAGTCATATAATCACGTCCTAAAAATATTTTATCATAAATATTAAGTAATTAAAACTGGAAATTTTAATAAAATGTAATAGGTGATAATATGGACAAATTATCTTGTGCAGTATTTTCTTTACTTATTGGATTTTTAATATCAATAGTAGTAGCTATTATAATTTTACCTATTTTAAGAAAAAAACATTGTGAACAATTTTTAAGTGAATATTTAGAAGATAGACATAAAACTAAAAAAAATACTCCCACTATGGGTGGATTAATATTTATTATTTCAACACTTATTGTAACTTTCTTATTTTTAGTTTTTGATAAAATGAATTTTAGTTATAATTTGTTTATTGTCATTTTTACTTTTATTGGTTACTTTTTGATAGGATTTACAGATGATTTATTAATTATTATTAAAGGTAATAATAAAGGATTATCAGAAAATAGTAAATTATTTTTTCAAACTATTATAGCGCTTTTATTTTTTTATTTTTTCATAGTATCAGGAAATGAACCATTACTTTGGATACATGCTTTAAATTTAAAATTAGATATTGGGTTTTTATATGGATTATTTATATTATTTGTCTTGATAGCTAGTTCTAATGCTGTTAACATTACTGATGGATTAGATGGCCTAGCGGGTGGTCTATCATTTATTGCTTTTATAACATTTGGTATAATTACATATTATACAGGTTGGTTAGATGGCTATAAGGAAATAGCAATGTTTTGTTTTATTTTATCAGGTTCAATATTGGGATTTTTAATATTTAATGTAAATCCTGCTAAAATATTTATGGGTGATACTGGATCTTTAACTTTAGGAGCAACTTTAGGTACGATAGCTATTCTAACTAGACATGAAATTTTACTTATTATAATAGGAATAGTATTTGTTATAGAAACACTTACCTGTTTAATTCAAAGATATTATTATAAATTAACTAAAAAAAGAATATTTCCAATGACGCCAATTCATCATACATTTGAATTAAAAGGTTGGAATGAAAGAGATATTGTTAAATTATTTTGGGTAATAGGATTACTTGCTTCCTTAGTATCTCTTATATATGGAATATGGTTATAATCCCCAATGAATTTGAATCTTTTTTAACTCTAACAGAAGCATTTAATTCATTTTTTGAGAAAGAAAATGACGAATATTTAAGAATGTTTTTAAAGATAACAAATGTTAATACGTTATCAGATAGCACTAAGTTAAGGGAAATAGCAGATTATTTACATAGTGAAGGAGTACCTTTTATAATAGTGTTAGATGAAATACTAGATATAAAAAATTTAAGTATTAATGAAAATTTTAAACAACACAATAAAACACTAACATCTAATAAGAAAAAATTACTTAAATTTTTATTTGATATTAGGTTGTTAAAATACTTAAAAAAAATAAGTAAATAGGGTGTTTATAATGAAGAAAATTATGTTTGTTATGCCTAATAAAGGTTTTTCTGGCGCAGAGAGGGTAGTTATTCAAATTATAAATGGAATTAGAAACAGATATGATTGTTATTACATTTCTGAATCAGGAAGCATAGATTTATATTTAGAAGAAAATAATATAAAGCATGTTATTACACACAAAAAACTTGATAGACATGAGTTAAAATCTATATTTAATAAAGAAAGGCCAGATATAGTAATCGCAACAGATTATAGAGCAAGTGTTGTCGTGTCGACTATTAAGGGGAAATATAAATTAATTTCCCATTTACATAATAATCCGCCTTGGATAAAAAAAGTAAATATTAATAGCGTATCATTTGCTACTGCCTCTCTGAAATTTGATAAAATCTTTATAGTATCAGAATCAATAATAAATGAATTTATTTTCAAAAAAATAATCAAAAATAAAACAGTTTTAGTTTCTAATCCGCTATCTAAAAATGATATTTTGGAACAAGACAAAAACATCTATGAAAAAATATATGATATTGCTTTTATTGGGAGATTTTGTGAGCAAAAAGATCCAGAAAAATTTATAAAAATCGTTGAAAAACTTAAGTTTAATAACATGAAAATAAGAGCATTAATG
>CAKVNP010000449.1 GCA_934777095.1 uncultured Clostridium sp.
TAGGCAATACAATGATTTTAAGGTCTGCAATGGACTGCATGAATTTAAAAACTACAGAAAAAGAAAATATTGCAGATTTAATAGAAAAGAAAAGCTTGATTTCATTGGAAGAATATTTAGCAGAGATAAATATTTCTAAAGAGGAGAAAGAATTTTTAATTAAACTTCCTTGGCTATTTGGCGGGAAAGAAGTATTTAGTAAAGCCAAACTACTGGTTAATAATGAAAGTGTGCTTAAAAATATAGATTATTTAGAAAATCTTTTTAATGAATTAAAGGAACTTGGATATGAAAAATATATTTCCATAGATATGTCTATGGTGCCAAGACTAAACTATTATACAGGAATTATTTTTAGAGGATATAAGAATAATAGCTGCCGTAATGTATTGAGGGGCGGGAGATACGACTGCCTTTGCAAATCTTTTGGACGGGATATGCCAGCAGTGGGATTTTCCATTGGAGTAGATTTATTTATTGATGAATATAAGGATATCAAAGAGAGAAGCTGTGAAAAGATTATAGTGCAGAAAGATGGAAGGGTAAAAGCGATTGAACAAGCATTACAGCTAATTGATAAGGGCAAAAAAGTTCATTTTATCTACGAAGGAAGTGAAAAAAATGAGTATTAGTATAGCTTTAACAAAGGGAAGATTAGAGGATGAAACAGTAAAAATCCTAAAGAGGGCAGGATATGGTGTAGAAGAGTTGGAAAATAAGGGAAGAAAGCTTGTTTTTAATGATAGCAAGCAAGAAATAAGCTACTTTCTAGTAAAGGCAAAGGATACTATAACATATGTTGAACATGGAGTTGCAGATTTAGCTGTTGTGGGAAAAGATACTTTAATGGAAAGTCAGGAAAATTATTATGAAGTTTTAGACTTGAAATTTGGCAGCTGTAAGTTTATCGTAGCATCACTGCCTAATAAAAATCTATTTAATCAAGTGGGGCATATAAAAATAGGGACAAAGTATCCAAAGGTAGCCAAGAATTATTTTAATAACAGGGGAATGGATGTAGAAATAATTAAAATAGAGGGGTCAGTTGAATTAGCACCTATTCTTGGTATATGTGATGGGATAGTAGATATTATGGAAACTGGTATAACATTAAAAGAAAATGGACTAGTTGTACTAGATGAAGTATGCAAGATAAGTGCTAGGGTAATTGTAAATAAATCCAGTTTTAAAATGAAAAGCAAAGAGATAATAAGCTTTTTAGATAATATAAAACAATTCATCTAATCATGATAAATTAGGGGGCGTTTAAATGATTAATATTGTAAATTCAGAAGAGATTACTTCAGTAATAAGGAAGTATAAAAAAAGGCGAAGTGATGCAGGGCTAGAAGTAGGTGGATCAGTAAGGTTAATAATAGAGAATGTTATAAAAAATGGGGATAAAGCTCTGCAGGAGTATACTAGAAAGTTTGATGGAGTCAATATAGATCAATTTCTTGTGACAGAGGATGAAATAGAAGAAGCAATGGCACAGACTCCAGAAGAGCTTATTGAAGTTATGAAGGAAAGTAAAAAAAATATTGAGGATTATCATTTAAAACAAAAAAAGAATGGATATTTATTTCAAAAAGATAAAGGAATCTTTATGGGGCAAAGAATTATTCCTTTAGAAAAAGTGGGTATATATGTGCCAGGCGGCAAAGCAGCATATCCATCTTCAGTATTAATGAATGCAGTACCTGCCAAAGTAGCAGGAGTGCAGCAGATAATTATGGTTACACCACCTAATAAACAAGGGAAGGTTAACTGTAACATATTAGCAGCAGCTAAAATTGCTGGCGTGGATAAAATATATAAGGCTGGTGGTGCACAGGCAATTGCAGCCTTAGCTTATGGGACAGATACAATTCCAAAGGTGGATAAAATAGTAGGTCCAGGGAATGCCTATGTAGCAGAAGCTAAAAAACAAGTATTTGGACAGGTGGGCATAGATATGATGGCAGGACCTAGTGAAATATTAATTATGTCTGATGAGCAATCTAATGCAAGATATATTGCTGCAGATTTAATGTCTCAATCAGAGCATGATGAAAGAGCATCAGCAATTTTGCTCACTACTTCTAAGGAAAAGGCAGCTGAAGTGGTTAAGGAGCTGGAGGTTCAAATGGCTTCTTTAGAAAAAAAGGATATTATTGAAAAATCATTGACGGATTATGGTTATATTGTAATCTGTAGCTCTATTGAAGAAGAAAAAGCAATAGCTAATATTTTCGCACCAGAGCATTTAGAAATTCTCCTTAATAATCCAATGGAGCATTTAGCTGATATTAAAAATGCAGCATCAGTATTTCTAGGAGAATTTACACCAGAACCAATAGGTGATTATTTTGGTGGAACAAATCATGTGCTTCCTACAGGGG
>CAKVNP010000450.1 GCA_934777095.1 uncultured Clostridium sp.
ACTTTGAGTCTTTTTTAAGACTTAAAAGAATTGCTGGTTTTGTTATATTAACTATATTCTGTTCAATTTTCAAAGATCATTTCTTCGTCGCCCTCAAGCGACTTTCTTATCTTAACATCCTCTTTTCGACTTGTCAACAACTTTTTTGAAATTTGTTTTTCAACTTGTTTCGCCGTTGTTTTCGTGTCTCTCAAGGACAAGACTTATTCTATCACAGACAATAATCCTTTCTTTATCAAATATTCCTCTTTTTCAAAAATATATTTAAAATACTACTAAATTCACCTATTTTTCTTAATAATTCTATTATTGATACACTAGGATAAGAGTACGTATTGAAAACGATATTAATACTCATTACAAGCCTTATTTTATGATTCTTTTTGTTCTTTTATACATAAAAATAATTAAATAAGTCCCTTAATAAAATAGGTTTTTAGGAGATATTTTATAAAAAATAATAAAAAAGCTTATGTTTTCATAGTAAACTTAAGCTTTTAAATCAATATTTTTTTATATTTTTATCACAAATAAATTTTCTCATATGCCTTTCCCCTAATTTTTTTATTAATTAATTCTATATAATATGGAATTTTTTATAAATAAAATATATAATAGTATAGTAAACTTATCTGCATCTATAGCTCAGCTGGATAGAGTGCTGGACTTCGAATCCAGGCGTCGCAGGTTCGAATCCTGTTAGATGCACCATTAGATAATGATGAATTCATCAAAAAAATCCACCTTTCGGTGGATTTTTTGTTTATATTTTTAATTTAGAATTCATCGCTTAGAGGAATTCTTTCCTCAATTCAACATTCATAATTCATAATTCATAATTCATAATTCATAATTTTTAACAAACTTAGCACTATGTGAATCTGATCCTAGTACCATTGGAATACCTAATTCTTTTACTCTATCTAAAAGTTCTCCTGCTATATAGGCTTCTTTACATGTTTTCACTCTTAAGCCTGCCACATTATAATCCAGTTCATATCCATTATCCTTAATTATTTTTAATATCTCGTTTAATGTCTCATTATTTGAATAATCATAAGGATAGCATTTATTAAACTTACGCACTAAATTTAAATGTCCAATTCTGCAAGGTTTATATATTCCTAAATTGGCTAATAAAGCTTTTTTTACCGTTTCATAATATTTATCATATACTTTATTTACTCCGCCTAAACTATCTGATATATCACCAAATTCTTCAGCACTATAATCTATACAGCGATAGCCTGTTCCAACTTTTATCATATGAACTGATAATATTGAATCATCTATTTGATTACCATATTTATTTAATAGCCCTCTAATTTCATATTCATAACCTTCTATATAATCTATTTCCGTTCCTACATTAATCTTAATTTCATCTTTATACTTAATTTTCATTTCATTAACATCATCTATATATTTTTCAAATAACTCTAAATCCATTGCGCTATCATTTGTTGGTGATGGGTCTTTAAAACCTGCAGGTAATGGTAAATGTTCAGTAAAAGATATTTCAGTAAATCCTGCTGCTATTGCATTTATGATATATTCTTCAAAATCGTCTTTGGTTCCATGTGGACAATATGGTGAATGAATATGACCGTCTTTCATAATCCCTCCTAAACAACTGCTTTAACTTTTATCTCATTATTTTCCTCTAAATAAATTATATCATTTTTAGGTATATTAATTAACACTTTATTTTCAATTGCTGACGGACTTTTATTCAATACATCTACAAGTATTTTTAAATTATTTTTTGCCAATTCATATCTTATTATGCTGCCAGCCATATATTTATTAATTAAATCTGCTTCAATACAATAGTAATTATCATTAACTTCTGTACTGCTATTAATAGTAATTAATTCTGGTCTTATTGCTATAGCTGACCTAATTGCTCCATCAAATAAAACTTCGCTTTCTTCACTGCTATAAACATTATAATTCCCAATAAATCTTGCTACAAATTCATTTGCAGGACTTATGTATATTTCCTCAGGAGTACCTATCTGAGCTATATTTCCTTTATCCATTATTATTATTCTATCACTCATAGTCATTGCTTCCTCTTGATCATGAGTTACAAATATAGTAGTAATATTTAATTCCTTTTGAATTTTTCTAATTTGTCTTTGAAGACTTTTTCTTATTTTTGCATCTAATGCACTTAACGGTTCATCTAATAACAATATTTTAGGTTCAGTTACTATAGACCTAGCTAATGCAACACGCTGCTGCTGACCACCAGATAATTCTGATGGATAGTTATTTTCCTTACCCTTAAGATACACCACTTCAATTATCTCTGTTACTTTTCTGCTTATCTCTTTTTTATCTAATTTTTTCATCCTTAAACCAAATTCT
>CAKVNP010000451.1 GCA_934777095.1 uncultured Clostridium sp.
GAAGATGGTTTAAGGCTTTTTCCACTTCATTTTCTTTCTTTAAATCCCTGATAATATACTGGTCATTAGCAGGTCCAGTAATGAAATTAAAGCTTTCTTTTCCATAGTTTAAATTTACAGTAGCCCAGGTATCCTTCCTATCCCTGTCAAAGAAGATTTCTACCTTTGCTTCTTCCTTTATTATGTTATCCTTTAATTCCTGGTCTATATTAACTTCTTCCGTAATTGTATCTAAAACTGGCAGCACCTTGCTAAATACTTCCTGCTTTTTATCTCCTTTAAAAGTGATTTTTTCTTTTTCCTTAAGTACTGAATAAAATGCTTTGTATCTTCTAGCCTGTGCTATTGAAGGCAGATATATCTTCCCATCATAAATAAATACATCACCTTTATAATTTAAAGCCTTAGGCATATTTTCATTGCCACTTAAAGAAATTCCCTCATCATTTTCTTCAACTTTAAAAGCTAAGGGCAGATCCCCTTTAACAATTTGGATTTTTATTGGTTCTTCCTTTTCAATAAATTTGATTTCTTTGTGGCTTGCACATTCAAGGAATCTTCTAAGTGACTGCTGAGGAATAATTAAACTTTTATTTTTTGCAATAGGTCCACTTTGAGCTCTTCCATAAGATAAACTCTTATCTAAAGCATCATTAAGTCCGGCATATTCTTCAATAAATTCAACAATTCTTTCATCTTCCTCTGAAAAATAATGAATTCTAGGATCATAAGTAAAGCTCTTACCGTAAACTAATTTTTCATCCCTTATTCTAGCTTTGACAAATTCAGGAACATTCTTCATTACATAAGGCCTTCCATTGCCAATTTTGAAACTAGCCTCAAAAAATGCTTCTCCCCTAAAATAGCTTTTCTTTTCTAAGGTAACTTCTAAATCCAGCTTTTCCTTATTTTCACCTGACTGTTCTTTCAATTCTTTAAGTAAAAGTTCTGAATAGTCTATATCACTTCTTTTTACCTGGGCTATATTTTTATTGCCGCCATTTTCATTTTCTTCTTTAATCTTTTCCTCTAGGACATCTATAAATCTATAAAACGTAGCAGCTACATGCTTACATATGTACTTTGAATTAAAATCGCTATTCTTAATAAAATCTTCACAGCTGCACTCCGTATATATTAGTGCATGGCCGCTTAAATCTATTGAAATATTTGTATCATACATCTCCCTAGTTTCCTGGGAGATTACCTTTCCATATATGTCTAATGCATTATACTGTGTATCTACCATAGACCTTACTTGATGAACTAACCCTTCATTAACGTATCTTTTCCCTCTAGGCAGCCTATTTTTAGTATCATTCATTATCATTAAATTATTTAAATCTCTTATATTCAAGTGTATTAACACCTCTTCACTGCAAATTACCTTTTATAAAAAAGTTTCCCTTATATTATATACCAACTTCTTCTTTAATTAAACAATATTTAGCCCTAGCTGTTGTTTATGGAAATTCTTATCTATATAATAATATTAATAATATTTTCCAGCGATATAATTTTTTCGAATATGGATATATTAAAATTAAACAATTATAAGGATGTGAATAGTATGGAAATGTCCATTAATAATGGCAATAATCTTATCTTGCAGATGGAAGATTTAATTAACAATAAAAAGATAACTGCTGCTGAAAAGCTGCTGGCTTCCCTAAAAGACAATTCTGCACTATATCATTATTTGTCTGGAAAACTTTTTCTTGCCAAGTCATGGTATGATTCTTCTAAAGAACACCTTGAACTAGCTGTTTCTATGGCTCCTGAAAATTCTTTATATAAAGAAGAATACTTAAAGCTTATGGGCAGACATAGACACTATGAAGATGATTATTATAGACATGGATATCATAGACATAATAGAGGCTGTTCATGCTGTTGCTGTGATGACTGCTGTTGTGATACACATTTTAGCTGTTGCGATTTAATTTGTCTGGACCAATGTTGTGAATGTATGGGGGGAGATCTAATAGATTGCATCTAAGTGAAGTATTTGCTGGCGCAAAAGTGAAGTATTCCTTCGGAAGGTGAATTATTGCTTCGCAAAGTGAATGTTAAGTAAAATCGTTAACTCTTTACCTTAAGAGGAATACCTAGGGTAGAGATAAATCACCTGCGGTGAAGATAGAGTTTGCTTGATGGCAAAAGAGAATGGAGCGCAAAATCAGCCTTTAGCTGATTTTTTGCTAGAGTTAGAGTATATGCCTATCGGCAGAGGATATTGTCTGCGACAAAAAATGAATAGCGCAAAATCAGCCTTTAGCTGATTTTTTGCTAGAGTTAGAGTATATGCCTATCGGCAGAGAGTATTGCCTGCGACAAAAAATGAATAGCGCAAAATCAGCCTTTGGCTGAT
>CAKVNP010000452.1 GCA_934777095.1 uncultured Clostridium sp.
TCAATAAAATCAATAATCTCTCTAGGTAAAATTTAAACTGTTTTTTATTATTTTTCATCAATTTATATGATACTATATTTATATTACATTTATCATTAAGGAGGGAAAAAATAATGAATAAAAAACATGTAGATATGGGTAATGGAAGCATTGGCAAACTATTATTAAAACTTTCTCTGCCTGCAATAATTGCCCAGATAGTAAATCTACTTTATAACATTGTAGATAGAATATTTATCGGTAAAATGACTAATGGTGAAATTGCCATGGCTGGGCTAGGCGTTGCAATGCCAATTATTCTCCTAATATCAGCCTTTTGTTCTTTAATTGGCGGTGGTGGAGCACCACTTGCTGCTATTAAAATGGGCGAGGGGGACAATAATGGTGCTGAAAAGATTATGACAAATAGTTTTTCAACACTTATAGGATTATCAATAGTATTAACACTTTCCTTTATGGTATTTAAAGAACCAATACTATGGGCTTTTGGGGCCAGTAATTCAACTATCGGTTATTCATTAGATTATTTAGGTACATATCTTTTTGGAACTATTTTTGTACTTATTTCATTAGGAATGAACCCCTTTATCAACACTCAAGGTTTTGCTAAAATCGGCATGCTGTCTATTACTATCGGTGCTGTAGTTAATATAATCCTTGATCCTATTTTTATTTTTGCCTTGGATATGGGGGTAAGAGGGGCAGCACTTGCCAGTGTTATTGGCCAGATTGCTTCTGCTATCTGGGTACTCAATTTCCTATTTGGTCAAAAAAGCATCTTAAAAATACGTAAAGAATACTTAAAACCTTCACTAAAAGTAATCTTACCAGTAGTGGGCTTAGGGATAGCTCCCTTTATTATGCAGGGTACAGAAAGCTTAGTGCTTATCTGCTTAAATAATCAGCTTGCTAAATTTGGCGGTGACTTAGCAGTTGGTGCCATGACTATAATGAGCAGTATTATGCAGATAATAATAATGCCGTTAATGGGCTTATCTCAAGGAGCGCAGCCAATTATAAGCTATAACTTTGGCGCAAGAAAGATTGATAGGGTTAAAAAGACTTTTAAGCTTCTTTTAGCTTCCTGTTTAACTTATAGCTTTACTTCTGTTGCCTTATTAATGATATTCCCTGAATTCTTTGTTTCTATCTTTAATAATAAGCCGGAACTAGTCCAAATTACTTCTTGGAGCATAAAGATATACTTTGCTGGAATGTGTATCTTTGGTGCGCAAATTGCCTGTCAGCAGACCTTCTTAGCATTGGGACAAGCAAAAATTTCTTTACTTTTAGCTATGCTTAGAAAAATTATTTTATTAGTTCCTCTACTATTTATCCTGCCAGCAGTATTTAAAAATGGACTTAGATCAGTTCTACTGGCAGAACCTATTGCAGATATAACAGCAGCACTGACAACTTTGACCTGCTTTACTATTTTCTACAAAAAGACTTTAAATCAAATAGAAACATCTGCTTCTGCATAAAAAAACACTAGGATTTAATCCTAGTGTTTTTTTATTATATATTAATAAGGTTATAAATTAGTTTGCTTATTTATTTTAAATTAATGTAATATAAATTACATGTATCAGATTTTTTTATTATATGCTTGCCAGCTTCTAATTCCACTTCTACTATTCCCTTAACTGCTTTATATTTAACTCCATCAATTAAGATATTTTTACTAAAAGTTGAGTTAAAGACTAAAGTTAAAATCTGTTTTGTTTCTGTAGTAAATTCTACGCTTGCTGCTGAATCTATTTTTAAACATTGAGTTAAGCTTAATCCATTGTAAGATACTGTCCCTTTAATTGTTGATAAATCACCTTTTATCGTAAAGAATTCACTGACTTTATCTTGTGTAGTAAAGTTATGTGCTATTTCTGCTGCTACACCATCATTATCAGTTTCAGAATCATCTTCCTCTGGCACATTAGGTGTTTCCGGAACTTCTGGTACTTCTGGTGTTTCTCCCTCTTCTCCACCAGATACTACTACTGAATTCCCACCAACGGATACTAAAGCTGATTTATATGACTTTAACTTAGCCATTAATTCTGTATTTATTGTATATGATGTATCATCTGCTTCGGTAAATTCCCAGTTAAAGTCTCCACCATTTACTCTTCCTGCATAAGTAGTAACTACATCCTTAACATCGCTAGGATCATCTGGTGCATAACTATACATTGTGTCCTTAGTATCAAAGTTATTGTAAGTATTTCCTCCGCTTACAGTTTTATAAGAACTAGCAACTATTTCATCTCTTGTTGCTGCTAAATAAGCATCAAATTGTTTTGAATTCTCATTTGCAAATACTATTCTAGAGGCACCTTCAATTATATTGTTATATGC
>CAKVNP010000453.1 GCA_934777095.1 uncultured Clostridium sp.
CCATAATCCTTTGGCGCAGTATGGCGCACCCCACCAAAAATTATTGCATTTCGCATAATATTCTCCATAAGAAGGTTTTTTAACCCAATAATCCTGATCAGAAGGCTTTGGAATCTTTGGTAAAATATTATCTTTGTCTAATAAAGATATCGTTAATTTATCTTCACCATATTCCTGCAGCATCATTTCCACCGGCTGAAGATGCAGGTCAATTCTATTTCCATCGGTAAACTGCATTAAAAAAGTATATCCCTTAGAAAAATCTACCTCTCTACCCTGCATTTTATCTAATTTATCTGGCTCTTGAAAAATTATTGGCTGACCAAAGTTACTTGTCCATTTTTCATCAGCAATAAAAGATTCTGTTTCTTTTACAACATACACTATATCATAATCCTGGAATATATCCTTTTTTATATTTGGATTTGCCCTTGAGCCATTAAGATATACAGCACATATTCTCTCATCATTTTCTGCTGTATCTAAAATAAGACTATACATTTCCTCTTCGTTTCTCATAATAATCATTCTCCCTTTAATTCTTTTATAATATCACTATCAGGCCAATATCCCCATGATTTAACTATTTTTCCTCTGTCTATTCTGAAAATTTCAATTGCTTCCCAATGAATCTTTCTGCCACTTGGTGCTATACCCATATACTCTTTAATATGAGAAGCTGTAAATTTGAATCTGCCCACTACTTTATTATTTTCTTCTATTAAATCAATAATTTCTACCTTCATATCCGGGAAACTATCTTGCACAATCTTTAATATATTAATTGTATCTGAAGGACATCTTGCAGCTGCCGGACTATGATCATAATAGTTATCAGCTAAAAGCTTAGCTGTTTCTTCATAATCATTTTCATTATATCCTTTAAGAAAAAATAATCTCACAATTTCTTTATTAGTCAACATAAATACGATACACCTTCTTTTATTAAGTTTATAATATTAACAATATAAGATATAATAATAAATACATATCAAAATATAATTAATTTGAAATAAATTTATATGTATCTATAAAAAGGAGATAGATTAATATGTCTGATTTATTAATTTCCATACAAGAACAAGCTGCACAGGCAGCTAAAGAATTATGTGAAAAAGCAAGGCTGCAATCTGGTGATATTGTTATTATTGGATGTTCATCTAGCGAGGTTACTGGTGAGCTTATTGGCACTCATTCAAGTTTAGAAACTGCTGAAGCTGTATTTAATGGTATTTATTCTGTTCTTTCTGAAAAGAATATTTACCTTGCTGCTCAATGCTGTGAGCACTTAAATAGAGCTATTATAATAGAAAAGGAAGCTGTTCCCTTTGCTGAACTAGTTAATGTAGTTCCTCTACCTAAAGCTGGCGGGTCTTTTGCAACAACTGCTTATAAAACCTTTAAAAATCCAGTAGTAGTAGAATCTATTGCTGCTGATGCTGGCTTAGATATCGGTGGAACTCTTATTGGCATGCATCTTAAAAATGTTGCTGTACCTTTAAGATTAAGCTTAGACCATATAGGAAATGCAATTTTATTAGCAGCTAGAACAAGACCAAAATTCATCGGTGGAGTTCGTGCATTCTATAACGATAACTTATTATAATCAACAGTTAATATCATTTAACACATTAGTAAAATCATACCATATTTGTATAAAACAATAAATTTGAAAGCATGCAAATAATATTTATTTTGCATGCTTTGTAATTAATATGGATATAAAACTGTTACTTTAAAGTGCTTTCTATATATTTAGGTACTTCTTCAGGTAAAATTCCTAGCGCTTTTCCTATTTCTTCATTTAAAAGCTTTTCAGCTGCTTTCATAATATTCTCATCAGCTTGATTTAACTTTTTACCTTCAGCTTTTCTTTCTTTACCTTTTAAGTAAATCGATCTTACCAGGGTAACCCACTTATTGCAGTCACCAGACTTTAATAGGGATTTAAATTCACTATTTCTTTCTCTTTCATCATTTATCCAAGTTATTTCTCTATTAGGAATATCCCTTATTAAAGACATAACCTCTTCTTTTGAAATTAGAGGTCTCATCATTACTTTTTGATTATCTACAGGTATTTTTATAATAGTATCATTGCAATAAACAGAGTTTAAAACATAATAATCTTTTTCATCTCTATCTCTATTTTTAATTTTTACTATATCTGTTACTTTGCATACACCTGTAAGACCATACATAATATAATCGTTAATCTTAAACATCTATTATCTTACCTCCTTACAATAATAGAAAACGTGTAGCTTTGGCAACTGGACTTACGTTATCAAAACTACACGTTGTATAATATAATTATACCATATCGATTTTTCACAATGTAAGCAAAACTTTTT
>CAKVNP010000454.1 GCA_934777095.1 uncultured Clostridium sp.
ATGACTCTTTTAGGTGAGTTTGAAGACGAATTTGATATGGAAGTAGATGAAAAGGAGGTAACTAAATTAGTTACTATTGGAGATTTACTTGATTATATAAGCAAATTTACTGAAGAAAATGTATTGGCATAGAGTAATTAATGGAATTAATAAGGTATCAAAAGCAGAGCAAAATAAGTTACTACATGAAGAGGCGTATAAATTGTTAGAGGAAAAGTTAATAACAATATTCCAGCTTAGGAAAGAGGACTTGAAATATAAATATGACTTTAGAGGAAAGCCATATTTAGAAAAAAGTCCTTTTTATTTTAGTATAAGTCACTCTGAAGATATCGTTTCATGTATTATAGCAAAAATAAAAGTTGGAATAGATATAGAACGAATAAGACCAATTAATTCATTTGCAGTTAAAAAATCAATAACTGACTTTGAACATAGCAATTTACTAAATGCTAAAAATAAAGAAGAATATTTTTTTAGATTATGGACATTAAAAGAAAGTTTTCTAAAAGTAACGGGGTATGGATTATCCTATGGAATGAAGAATATACAGTTTAATCTTGAAGAGAATAAAAATAGCCGTAGTATCTTTATTCATTCAAATGTAAAGGGATATACATTTAAGCAGGAAAAGATAAATGTAAATAATAAAGAGTATATAGTATCAATAGCATTGGAGGGATAAGATGGGGAAGATAGATAATATGAAGGAGCTAATTGATTATGCTGCGCATACTTATGGTAACAACATAGCATTTAGATATAAAGTTAGAAAAAATGAAATTGAAGAAAAAACTTATAATGATATAAAAGGAGATAGTGAAAGTATAAGTAATAGCTTAAAGTCTTTAAACATGATTGGCAAGCATGTTGCGTTAATAGGTTCAACTTCATATTTATGGGTAATTAGTTATTTTGGTATAGTAAACTCAGGTAGTGTAGTAGTGCCACTTGATGATAAATTACCAGCAAATGATATATATGAGCAAATAGAAAGAGCTGATGTCGAAATGCTGATATATGATGATAATAGAGAAGATGTAGCAAAAGAAGTGAGAAGTAAATGTTCAAAAGTTAAATATGTAGTATCTATGAGAGAATATTTCCATAATAATGATATTTTATCTCTATATGAATTAATGGAAGATAATGAAGGCAGCTTTTCAACTGAAATAGATAATAAAAAACTTTGTGAAATATTATTTACTTCAGGAACAACAGGAAAGAGTAAGGGTGTAATGCTTAATCATAAAAATTTAACTGATAATGCAATTTGTTTTGATATGAATCTTAAGCCTGGAACTGTATCTATGACAGTACTTCCGATAAATCATGTATTTTGCTTTACTATGGATATATTAAAAGGATTATATTCTGGTTTATGTATATGTATAAATGATTCAGTAATAAGATTTCCTAAAAATTTAAAACTTTTTAAGCCGGAAGTAATGTGTCTAGTACCAATGATAATTGAAGGTTTATATAATAAGCTTATAGATGGTAGCAAGCTTCTTCCTAAGAAATTAGTAGCAAAAAAAGCTTTAGGTGGAAATTTAACTACTATTTATAGTGGAGGGGCATATCTTAATCAAAAATATATAGATGGATTAAAGGAATTTGGGATAGAGGTAATACAAGGTTATGGAATGACAGAATGTTCACCAGTAATTAGTACAAACCTTCCAGGAAAAATAAAAAAGGATTCAGTCGGTAAGCTAATACCTAATTGTGAAGCTAAAATTGTAGATGAAGAAATTTATATTAAAGGTTCAAGTGTAATGATGGGGTATTATAAAATGCCAAAGGAAACTAAGGACACTTTAGTGGATGGATATTTAAAAACTGGGGATTTAGGCTATATAGATGTGGATAACTATTTGTATATTACTGGCAGAAGAAAGAATCTTATTATTTTAGCAAATGGTGAAAATGTATCACCAGAGGAGCTAGAAAATGGTTTAAGTATTAATAGGATGGTAAAAGAAGTAGTAGTAAGTGAAGATAAAAATTCAATAAAAGCAGAAATATTTCCGGATTATGATTATTTAGATAAAATTAAAGCAAAAGATATTGAAGGAAGTATTCAGAGCATTGTTGATAAGTATAATTTAGAATTACCTAGTTATAAGAAAATAAATAAGGTTGTAATAAGAGAAACAGAGTTTGAAAAAACAACTTCAAAGAAAATTAAAAGAAAGTATGTAAAAAGTTAGCTGTTAAAATAAGCCTACCTAAGAAATAGGCTTATTTTATTTTTTTATAATAATAATAAAATAGAAATAAGCAATTTTATTGGAAAAATAAATGGATTATATATACTCTATTTTCAATTTGATAATATTTACTTTAGTAT
>CAKVNP010000455.1 GCA_934777095.1 uncultured Clostridium sp.
GCTACGGGGTGTGGCGCAGATGGGAGCGCGCGTGGTTTGGGACCATGAGGTCGCAGGTTCAATCCCTGTCACCCCGACCAAAAGAGATAAGTAAGAACTTATCTCTTTTTTTATTTATAAATAAAGTATTTCTACAGTTTCTAAATTAGTCATGTAGTTACAACTTTTAGTTATTAACATAATACTATATAATTACAGATGAATTATTAATTGTACTTATAATTCAAAGTATATTTATTAATAATAATTTAAACATTAATATATAAATAAAAATATAGGGGTGATTTTATGAATAATATAAAAGCTGCTATTTTTGATTTAGATGGCACTCTTGTAGATTCAATGGGGGTATGGAACAAAATTGATATAGACTTCTTAGGTAAGAGAAGTATCCCCTTACCTAAAAACTTAAAAGATGATATTACGCATTTAAGCTTTCAACAAACAGCGGAATACTTTAAAGATCGCTTTAAGCTTAATGAATCTACAGAAGATATAATGAATGAATGGCATGAAATGGCTTATCATGAGTATTCAAAAAATGTAAAGTTAAAGGCTGGTGCTAAAGAGTATTTAGAAAAGCTAAAAGCTTCTGGTATAAAAATTGGACTTGCTACAAGCAACTCTATTCCACTTTTAGAAGCAACTCTTAAAAGTAATAATATTTATAGTTTATTTGATGCAATAACAGTTACAGATGAGGTAAAAAAATCTAAGGATAATCCTGATATATATCTTTTATCCGCTAAAAAGTTAAATGTTGCGCCAGAGCATTGTATGGTATATGAAGATATCCTTCCTGCTGTTAATGGTGCAAAGCTTGCAGGAATGAAAGTCACAGCCGTATATGATGATGCCTCTATGGATCAAATGGACATGCTTAAGGAAAAGTGTGATTTATACATAAATAATTATCATGAACTTCTAAAGTAAGTATGACTTCGAAAACTAAGGAGTTTCGTTGAGAATCTTTATTGCCCTAAAAATTTAAATGAGTTTTAGTCTTTCATTATTAATTATGAAAAAATCGCTATAAGCTTAATGCCTATAGCGATTTTTTTATTATATTACTAAGCTCTCTTAACGTCGTACTTAGCTTCTAATTGTCTGATTAATTCCATGTATTTGCTTTCTTGTGCCTTTTGGATTAATTGAGCTACTATTTTATCTTTAACTTCTTCAAAGCTTGATACAGATGCATCATTTTTAGCTTCTACTTTTACTAAGTGGTATCCGAATTGAGTCTTAACTGGTTCACTTACTTCATTTAATTCTAAAGCAAATGCAGCATCTTCGAATTCTGGAACCATCATTCCTCTACCAAATACTCCAAGATCTCCACCTTGTGCATTTGATGGGCAAGTTGAATATTCCTTTGCAGCAGCTTCAAATGTTACTTCGTTATTATCGATTTTAGCCTTTATTTCTTTTGCTTGATCTTCAGTTTCTACTAATATGTGTTTAGCAGATACTGTTTCTGGTGTTTTGAATTCTTCTGTATTTTCATCATAGTATTTCTTTGCATCTTCATCTACAACTGTTACTTCAGATAATACTTTGTTGATTGTCATTTGAGTTAATAAATCTTTTTCCATTTGTTCTAAGCTAGCTTTGTATTCAGCAGTCTTATCTAATTGCATTTCTTCTCCTAACTTATGCATTAATTCAAAAGCAATCATTTGTTCTAATACTTGTTGTTTACCCATTTCTGAAGCAAAATATGCTCTTCTATCTTCAGGATATCTCATTATTATTGCATCTAATTCTTGTTCTGTAATTTCTCTTCCAGCTATTGTAGCTAACACTTTGTTGCTCATGTAAAAATCTCCTCTATTCTTAAATTTGTTGTAATTTATATTATACAGAATAAATATATTAATTGCAAAAATTCTACAATTTATTTAACAATTTATTCATTTATAGTTTAATAATATTAATACTAACTTTATTTATATAATAAAAAAGCACTAACATTAAGTTAGTGCTTTTACCTGGTGGCTCGACCAGGAATCGAACCAGGGACACGAGGATTTTCAGTCCTCTGCTCTACCGACTGAGCTATCGAGCCACATGACCTGGCGACGTTCTACTCTCCCACACGGTCCCCCATGCAGTACCATCGACGCTGTAGAGCTTAACTGTCCTGTTCGGAATGGGAAGGAGTGTTTCCTCTACGCCATCATCACCAGATGATATGTTTCTCCAAATCTTCGATTTGGTCAGAAACTTTTACTCCTCAGCTCGGCTGAGTGAGTTTCATTACAGAGTTTGTTCTCTGAAAATTGCATATGTAATTGATAATCTTCGTTTTTTATTGGTCAAGCCCTCGACCTATTAGTATCAGT
>CAKVNP010000456.1 GCA_934777095.1 uncultured Clostridium sp.
GTGCTGTATTATATAAAAGTAATGTAGCAGTACAAAATACACCAACATCAGTAGAGTCTAGTGAAAATGTAGAGTCAAGTGTTGTAGATAAAACTACAAACAATAAAAGCGGACAAGCTTCTACAGCAGTAGACACTTTATCAGCTGAAAATTTGGCTGGAAATGAATCATTAAATAATACAGTAGATTTGGCTTCAGCAAAAGAGGAAAATACTGAAAATGGTATTGCAACTGCTAGGTATGTAAAACCAAATAAATTCCATATTTTCTTTGGAAATATTTTTGGAAATATATGTGGCAACAATAATAACAATATTAATGATAGTACAAATGATAGCAATAAAGATGATGTTACAAATGATAATAATGATACTATTGTAGATGCAGGTGATACTAATACAGGAAATAATGATGAAAACTCAGGAAGTGGAAATGATGTAATGGATAATTCACCTGTAATTGATGGCACTGCTAACGATAACATAATGGTAGAAACGCCATCAGTTGATGAGACACCTTCAGTTAATGAAACGCCATCGGTTGATGAAACGCCATCAGTTGATCAAAACACAACTGTAGATACATCAAATGATAAATTTCTAGCTCAAGTAGAACAGTTAATATATCAAAAAGTAAATGAAGAAAGAGCTAAAGCTGGTGTAGCAGCTTTATCATATAATTCAACTATGGAACAATATGCCAGATATAAATCTCAGGATATGGGAGATAATAATTATTTTAGTCATAATGATTTAAATGGAAACTTAATAACAGTTAAAATGAAAGCAGAAGGTGTTACTTATAATGCCTGGGGAGAAAATATAGCATATATAGGTGGTGTTTCAGATGCAAATGCATTGGCACAACAATTTATGACTAATTGGATGAATTCTCAAGGACATAAAGAAAATATCTTATCTACTAATTATTCAAGTATCGGTGTAGGAGTATATAAAATAGGAAATAAAGTATACGCAACTCAAGAGTTCTATAGATAATAGAAAGGCAGTATCAATATAATTTGATACTGCCTTTTTAATTTATCTATTATTATCATAAAATACTCCTTCTATTATTCCAAAAGTAATTCCTAGGAATAAACCAATTTGATATGGAAGTAAAGGTGTACTTTCCTGATATATGCTGAAAAATATAGTAAGTGCAATTAAAGCAAAGCTATGAAGCAGCTTTTTGTATGGATAAGGTGATAAAGAAGATTTTCTATTATCTTTATAGCTATGGAAAATAGTCTTCACTTTAATAATAAATAGTAAAAATACAGTAAAAGATATTATAAAGCTTAATGAAATCTGCCAAAGGTTTGATAAAAGCATCGTTAAACTCTCCTTAATTATTATTCACTATATTATATTTAAGGAATTGGTAAAGTGAAACAAAATTGTGTTAATATATATTATGAATTAATTTATTGTAATATTATGAGGTGACAAAATGAATTCATTTGGAACTATAAAGCCGCTAGCAGATTTAATTAGGCCTCAGGAATTAAATGAAGTCTGTGGACAGCAGCATATTTTAGGTGAAAATAAGATTTTAGATAGAATAGTAAAAAGTGGACGTATTTCTAATATGATATTTTATGGTCCGCCAGGAGTAGGAAAAACTACTGTAGCTAATATTATAGCTAGAAAAGCAGGAAAAAGATTTTATAAATTAAATGCCACTAATGCATCATTAAAGGATATTCAAGAAATAACCAAGGAACTTGATACTTTTTTAGGAATGAATGGAGTAGTGCTTTATTTAGATGAGATACAGAATTTTAATAAAAAGCAGCAACAGTCTCTTTTAGAGTATATTGAAGATGGCAGGATAACGCTTATTGCATCAACTACAGAAAATCCTTATTTTTATATTTTTAAGGCGCTGCTTAGCAGATCTACTATATTTGAATTTAAACCTGTAGGTGAAGAGGATATAAAAAAGGCATTACAAAGAGCAGTTGAAATAAAAAGCAGAGATTATGACGAAATAAAGCTAGCCGTTTCTACAGAAGCGATAGATTATTTAGCTTCATATTGCAATGGTGATGTAAGAAAAGCGTTAAATGGCCTAGATGTAGCATTAAATTCAACAAAACCAAATACAGAAAAAATAATAGATATTAATTTAGAAGTAGTGAGGGATTCTACGCAAAGCAAAGTTATTGCTTATGATATGGATGGAGATGCTCATTATGATATATTAAGTGCATTTCAAAAATCAATTAGAGGTAGTGATCCTAATGCTGCAGTACATTATCTTGCTAGGCTTGTAAAAGCTGGTGATCTTATTTCTATCTGTAGAAGGCTGCAGGTTATTGCAGCGGAAGATATAGGA
>CAKVNP010000457.1 GCA_934777095.1 uncultured Clostridium sp.
TTTACTGTTACTTTATCTAACGGTGGAGCAGAGAGGGTAGTTTCTTATTTATCTAAGGAATTCCCAGAGGAATATAATCGATATGTAATAGTATCTTATCTTTCAGAAGAGCATTATGAATATGGCGGACAGCTTATTAATTTAGATGTTAAGCCGGCGGATAATGTTTTTGGGAAAGCCAGCAATTATGTTAAGAGAATAAAGAAGCTTAGAAAAATTAAAAAAGAACTTAACTTAGATACTACCATAAGTTTTTTAGATGGAGCTAACGTAATAAATATTTTATCAAGAGTAAATGATAAAATTATTATTTCTATTAGAAATCATAAGTCTCAAGAACTGTCAGGAAAAAAAGGTGCAGTAGTAATGAAAATTATGAGCAGAATGTATAGAATGGCTGATAAGGTAGTTGCTATTTCTGGTGGCGTTGAAAAGGATCTTTTAGAAAATTTTAAGGTGCCTAAAGAAAAGGTACAGGTAATTTATAATCCAATAGATATAAAGAAAATAGAGGCTCTGGCAAATGAGAAAATAGATGAAAAATATGAAAAAGTATTTGAAAAACCTACGATTGTAAATGTAGGCAGACTTACTAACCAAAAAGCACAATGGAGCTTAATCAGAGCTTTTAGTAAGGCAGCAGAAGCTGATAAGGATGTTAATTTAGCTATCTTAGGACAAGGCGAACTTAAGGACGGCTTAGAAAAGCTTATAGAAGAATATAATCTTCAAGACAGAGTTTTTCTTTTAGGCTTCCAAAGCAATCCATTTAAATATGTAAGCAGATCATCTATGTTTGTGTTAAGCAGTTTATTTGAAGGGTTAGGCAATGTAGTTTTAGAAGCTTTAGCATGTAATGTGCCAATTATCAGTACAGATTGCAAATCAGGGCCAAGGGAAATATTTGCTCCCGGGACAAGCTTAGACAGCATCATTGAGGGACTGGAAGAACATGAATATGGTATGTTAGTTCCAGTGATGAATAATCCAATGAATAATGGAGCTGGGCTTAGCAAAGAGGAAGAAATATTAGCTGATGCAATTGTTTCATTATTAAATGATGAGCAGAAGAGAGAACAGTATATTGCCAAAAGTAAAATGAGAGTTAATGATTTTGAAATCAATAATATCATTAATGAATGGGTAAAGGTTATAGAGGAGTAAAAGTTAAATGGTTAAAAGCAGAGTTGATTATAAAAAGATAAGTTGTCTTGCATTAATAATACTTTTATTATTACAGGATATTTTACAGATATATATCGCACCATTAAAATATACTGATGAATTAAGTGCATTAATCTTATTTTTAATAGGTGCAGTAGTATTTGTTAAGCAGCCAGATAGATTAAATAAGGGTGAAAAGATTATTATTCCAATATTGTTTATTTACTTTGTTACAGGAATAATAATGCAGGTAAATAATAATTATCAGCCAGCTAAGTTAGCTATCCTGGATTTCTATTTGAATTTTAAATTTATTCTTATTTATTTAGGAACAAGAGTTATCTTTAAAGATATGACTATTCTTAAAGAAAAAAATGGCTTCCTAATAAAGTTTTTAAAGACTTCATCGGTAGCAATAATAATAATTTATATTTTAAATTATATCTTTAAGGTATTCCCAATGGCAGAAGGGAGACTAGGCTTTCAGTCATCATGGCTGATGTTTTCACACAGTACTTATCTAATAGTTTATTGTGTAACAGTTATTTATCTGCTGACAGTTAATGACTATAAGAGAAATATTCCTTATATCTTATTAAATCTTGCTGCCATCTTCTTAACTGCTAAGTTTAAGGGGATAGGATTTATTATTTTGTATATTATTCTTTATGGATTCTTTATCTTAAAGGATAGAAAAGTAAATATAAAACAGCTGATAATTGCTGGAGTTATTGTATGTGTTGCTTTATCGCCTCTTTTATACAGCAGGCTTAAAATTGCTACACAGGCAAGACCAGTAATGTATCAGACTTCTATGGAAATAGCTAAGGATTATTTCCCACTGGGAACTGGTTATGCAACTTTTGCCTCAGCTATGTCTGCTAAGGAGTATTCACCTGTATATAAACTATATAATATTAACAGGGTTTATGGTATATCTGAAAAAAAATCAAGTTTTGTATGTGATGCATATTGGGCGATGGTTTTAGGACAGACAGGAGTTATTGGATTTGTTTTATTAGTGGCTGTATTAATATTAATCGGCTTAAATATATTTAGGGCAGAAACATCATTTAGGGAAAAGTATATTTTGGCTATACCAATGTTATATCTTTTAATTTCTAGTTTTGGTGAATCAAGCTTTTCAAATATATTTGGAGTATCATT
>CAKVNP010000458.1 GCA_934777095.1 uncultured Clostridium sp.
GGAAAAAGGTGTTTTACATTCAATAGCATCAGATAAAAATAATCCTGTAGATTCATGGACATGTATAGTAGATAATTATTGGCTTAGTAAATTTAATGAGCCGGCAAAAATGTTATATTCAAGTAATTATAAAATAATCGATATTAGTGAACAGGATAAGTTTATTAGAGCGTTAATTGAACAAATATATTCTTTATCATTAAGTGGAACAACATATGTAGATTCCGTATGTAACATGCTTGCAGCTTCACTTATAGCGTTTATTTTCTCATTATTGCCAGCTGAAGAAATTACTGATAAAAAAAGGAAAGCTTCATTTGTAAAAGATATACTTATATATATTGGTGAGCATTATACTGAAGCTATCACAATAACTAAATTATCAAAAGTATTTCATATGAGCCCTAGCTATATAAGTCATATGTTTGCTAAAGAATTTAATGTTTCACCTATTAATTATGCAATAGACCTTAGACTTTGCGAGGCAAAATGGCTTTTAATAAATACAAATAATTCAGTAACTTCTATATCGAAAAAAGTAGGATATGAAAATCCAGCTCATTTTTCTAATATGTTTGAAAAACGTATTGGATGTTTGCCTTTAGAATATAGAAATTTACACTCGGAAAGATAATGGGAGATAATTATAGAAGCACTAAGATATTTAGAATGAGGTAATGTAATTTAATGATGAATTATGAATGATGAATTAAGGAAAGAATTCCTCTAAGGAGGAATTCTAAATTTTTAATTACTATTAGCCTAGTAGTTTAACTAACACTGCTTTTTGAGCGTGGAGTCTGTTTTCTGCCTCTTCAAAAATAGTGTCAGCGTGTGCTTCAAGAATTTCTTCAGTTATTTCTTCTTCTCTGTGTGCTGGCAGACAATGAAGAACAATGGCGTCGTCTTTAGCAAGGGACATTAAATCTTTATTTACTTGATATCCGTTAAAGGCTATCATTCTTTCTTGGGCTTCCTGTTCTTGTCCCATACTAGCCCACACATCTGTAATGATTACATCGGCATCTTTAGCAGCTTCATCTGGAGAATCGGTCATAAAGAAAGATACTCCGTTTTCAGCAGCTAATTCATTACCTTTATCTATATAATATTTTGGAGGTTTATAACCTTCTGGATTTGCAATGGAGATATGCATTCCTAAAGTTAGGCAGGCAACTATAAGTGAATTACACATATTATTACCATCACCAATATAGGCAACCTTTAACCCCTCTAAGATTAATTTCTTTTCTCTAATTGTCATTAAATCAGCTAGAACCTGGCAAGGGTGTTCATCATCTGTTAAGCCGTTGATTATTGGAATTGAAGCTACTTCAGCTAATGTTTCCACTTCTTTTTGGGAAAATGTCCTGATCATTATTCCATCAAGGTATCTGGATAAAACTCTTGCAGTGTCTTGAATAGGTTCTCCACGACCAATCTGTAGGTCTTTGGAGCTAAGGAATAGAGGATGTCCTCCTAATTCATACATACCAACTTCAAAGGATACTCTAGTACGAGTAGAAGATTTTTCAAAAATCATCCCAAGAGATTTTCCTTTTAGCAGGTGATGTTCCATACCATGTTTATTTTCATATTTTAATTGGTCTGCTAAGTTTAATATATCTAAAATTTCTTCTTTTGATAAGTTATCCATACGTAATAAATCTTTTTTCATAATAGCCCCCTTAGATAATGATGAATTATGAATTACGAATGATGAATTAATGTTGAAACTCCTCCTGAGTTTCTTTATTTTTTATTTTTATTAAATGCCATAGGCATTTTAGTGCATTTATTCAGAATTCCCCTCAAGGGAATTCTTTCTTCAATTCATCATTCATCACTCATAATTCGTAATTTTTAATATTCTTTAAGTGTTTGAATAAGTATATTTAAGCCGTCATTTAATTCGGATTCTGTAATAGTTAGTGGTGGCAGCAGTCTGACGACATTTTTGCCAGCAGTTAGTACTAGAAGCCCTTTTTCTAGTGCTTTCTTTTGAATTTCAGTTGGTGGACATGATACTTCTATGCCTATCATAAGGCCGAGTCCACGAACTTCTTTTACTAAAGAAGGATTAGCTTTATTAATCTTATCTTTAATAAATAGTCCTTTCTTTGTTACTTCTGCTAGAACATCATTGTTACAGATCTGATCTAAGACTGAAAGTGCACCAGCACAGACTACTGGATTTCCACCAAAGGTAGAACCATGATCTCCAGGAACAAAGGTATCTGCTAATTTTTCATTGCAAAGGATAGCACCTATTGGTAAGCCCCCGCCTAGTCCCTTGGCTAAGGTAATAATATCAGC
>CAKVNP010000459.1 GCA_934777095.1 uncultured Clostridium sp.
GTAAATGTTGGTTTATGTTTTCCTCTTAATATTGAAGCAACTTGGCTAGCAACTCTTCCTAGTGGCTTACCAGCAGCATCAACAACATACCATTTCTTTTCAACTTCTTGTGCTTTAGCAATGTATGATTTCATGTTTTTCCCTCCCTGAACTTACATTTATTGCGTTACTCTTTTTTTCCGAGCGATGCATTTATGTCAAGACCCAGGATTAGTGGATCTTACGTACATAAATATTCTAACAAACAATTAAAATTATAATACACGCTTACGGGCGTGTCAATGTTTTTTTTAATTTTTTAATAATAAACTTCTTGAAGCCTTAAACCCTTGGCTGGAACACAATCTCCTGCTAATTTTCTATCCTTGGATTCAATAATATTTACTATATCTTTCGGCTGGTTCTTCCCCCTTCCAACATTTATTAATGTACCTACTATTATTCTAACCATATTATATAAAAAACCATCACCAGTAACAGTAATTTTTATTTCTTTTCCCTCTTTTTCAACCTTTAAATCATATATTGTCCTAACAGTTGTTTTTACCGAACTTCCTTCACTTCTTAAAGCTATAAAATCATGTGTTCCTAAAAAGTACCCTGCAGCTTCCTTCATAGCCTCAACATTTAATTCATATTTATAATGATATGTGTAGTTCCTCTTCAATGCTGTAGGAGCTATATCATTAAATATTGTATAACAGTAAGTCTTTCCCTTTGCATTATATCTAGGATGAAATTCCACATCAGCCTCTTCTGATTTTAAGATAGCTATATCATCTGGCAGTCTGCAATTTAATGCTTCCCTAAACTTAGTAGGTGGAATTGTACTATCAGTTTTAAACATTGCAATAAACCCTGCCGCATGTACTCCTGAATCAGTTCTAGAACACCCGATAACTTCTATATTTTCCTTTGTAAGATCTTTTATAGCTTTTTCTAAAGTTCCTTGGATAGTTTCTTTATCACTTTGTCTTTGCCAGCCATAATAATTAGTTCCATCATATTCTAAAGTTAATTTGATATTCTTCATTTATTATTTCCCTCTTCTTTAAACATAATTAATAATGATGAATCATAAAGCTCTAAATTTAATTTATCTGCCTTATAATCCATCATTAGATTTACAATATAACTCTTGTAACAATAACACATCCAAACATCACAGCGAAAACAACATATGCGATTATATCCTTAGATGTATATTTTAATACTTTCATTCTAGTTCTTCCTGCACCACCTCTATAGCATCTTGCTTCCATTGCCATAGCTAGTTCATCAGCTCTTTTAAATGAACTTATAAACAAAGGTACTAATATAGGAATTAAACTTTTAGCCTTCTGCATTAAATTCCCACTCTCAAAATCAGCCCCTCTTGCCTTTTGAGCCTTCATTATTTTATCCGTTTCATCCATAAGTGTTGGGATAAATCTTAATGCTATAGTCATCATCATTGCAAGTTCATGTGCTAACTCTTTTCCTATAGGTCTAAGCAGCCTTTCAATTCCATCTGTCAGTTCTATTGGTGAGGTAGTTAAAGTAAGTACTGATGTACCCATTATTAATAAGATTAATCTTATCGCCATAAATACGGCTGTTCTTAATCCCTGTTCATATATTTTAAGGAACCCTAACTCAAAAATAATAGCGCCGCCTTTAACCATAAATAAATTTAATATAGCAGTAAATGCTATTAATAAGAAAATAGGCTTTAATCCTTTATATAAATATCTAAAAGGGATTTTTGCTACACAAACAACTAGTGCCAAAAAAGCTACAATAAATCCATATGCGATAAATTTATTTACGACAAATAAACTTGCAATGAACAAAATAGAAATTATTATTTTTGTTCTTGGATCTAGTTTATGTACAAAAGACTCCCCTGGTAAATATTGACCTATGGTAATATCTTTTATCATACGAAAATCTCACTTTCTATCTGCTACTTAAAATTTTTAATAATTCAGCTTTTCCTTGCTCAATAGTATATACCTCTTCTGAAACATTGAATCCTCTTTTGTTTAACTCTCTCATTAAATATGTTACTTGAGGTACTGCTAAACCAATTCTCTCTAAAGTATCTATTTCCTTAAATACTTTTGATGGCTTTCCTTCTAGTTCTATATTCCCATTATTCATAACTATTATTCTTTCAGCCATTTTACCTACATCCTCCATGCTATGGCTTACTAAGATAATTGTCATCTTATACTTTTCATGTAAAATCTTTATTTGCTCTAAAATATCATCTCTTCCTTTAGGATCTAATCCTGCTGTAGGCTCATCTAGAATAAGAACTTTAGGTTCCATT
>CAKVNP010000460.1 GCA_934777095.1 uncultured Clostridium sp.
ATTATTCAAACCTATATAATTTTCAAAGAGCGAGTAATTCTATGAAAAATAAAGCTATTTTTTCATATCAACTTAACGGATTCACTTTATTAAATTTCAATCTAGATTAATTTTCCCTACATTAGCATAGTTTCCTTTTATTTTTAAAGTTATTCTACAATATTAAAGGTTGTACTAGATTATAATTATTATTGATTATTTTTTTACTACGTAGACAATTCTTTCTGAAGTTGCTTGTACATCATTTTTTGAATAGCCATCATATTTACCAATGATTTTAAAACCACATTTATCTAAATATTTTTCTATTTGACCTTCTGTATATGCACGTTCTAAATGTTCCTCTTCAAATCTTTCATAAAGCTCTCCTTTAGTTTTTACAAAGAAAGTTAGAAACATTGACACCATATCATCTTCAAAAACATTTTCCCAAGTGTAAAACACTTCGTCTTCACTATATGTATATATATTATTACCTAATATGTTAGATAATTTATAATAGGAATTTATATCGAATACAAAAATCCCTTCATCATTTAAGTGTTCATAAACACCATTAAAATAATCAAAAAGTCTATCCGGTTCAGTTATATAATTAGTTGAATCTAAAACTGATGTTATCAGATCAAACTTTTTATTAAGCTGAAGTTCTGTCATGTCCTGGCAAATAATCCTGCCTTTAATTTTCTTTTCTTTTAATTTGTTAAATGCTTCTCTCAGCATATCTTCAGATAAATCTACTGCGTAAATATCCTTAAAGTATTTAGCAAGCCTTACTGTCACATTTCCTGTACCACAGGCTACATCTAAATAGCTTTCATGATTTATATTATTTTCTTTACATATCTCTATGATTCTCTCTACCATCACATCATAGTCAATATCTTCATTAATTAAATCATCGTATATTTTGGCAAATTCACCATAAGCCATAATATTCCTCCCTGCTATAAAAGTATAAATACTTTTATGAAAAATTAATGTAGAAACTCAAAATGAGCTCCTACATAACTCAACAATTTCTAAGAAATATAATATATGTATTTTATATTTTAGTCAATCCATTATTTTCTACCTAAAATTTCATCATTAGTAGGAATTTTCAGTTCTTTCTTCCTACGTGTCATTATTCCTCCAATCCGCCCTGTCTCTTCTGCTGTAAGTCCACCCCATCCACATTCATCAACCTTATCTTTAAGCCCCAACTCTTCTGCTATTTCATACTTAATTTTTTCTCTTAATAATTCCTGTGGTGTGAGTTGCTTATTAGTCTTTAGTTTTGACTTAATAATTTTTTTCAAAGGTGTTTTACTCATATTTATTCCCCCTACTTTTCAATATTAAGTAGTATTTCCATTTTTATTTTATTTATTCCACTGGAATATCTTATCACTAACTTAAAAATAATAACGCAATAAATTATGTATATTAATTTTTTAGCTTTACCACTAATTTATTCAAATAAATATCTATATTTACTATTCCCTTCATTCTAATTTATACATATATTATATAAATTTATATTTTTATGTATTTTTACCATTTTTATCTTGCATATTTTTTCCTATATGTATATAATATAAGAAAACAAAACAGTGCAAGATAGAGGCGCGGTACTTAAGAGTACTATTACAGAGATAAGCAGCTATGAAGTAATAGGAAAGGATTTATCGCCGAAGTATATAACTAATGCTTTAAAGTTATATTGCTGGGGATTCATATAATATGTGTGTTCCTGTCACAATTAATTTGTGGAGAGCTATCATTTAAGGAAGTTGATTAAATTCATAGTTAATTAAGCCTTGAGTGTATGCTCAAGGCTTTAGTTTTATACAATTTTTACACTAAGGTAAATATAAAAGGGGGATTTTTTATGTATAATGTTGCAGTTGTAGGAGCGACAGGAAATGTTGGGAGAAAATTTTTAGAAATATTAGCAGAAAGGAATTTTCCTATTAAAGAACTTTATCTTTTTGCATCAAAACGTTCTGCTGGTAAAACAATGAAATTTAAGGATAACGATTATGTAATATATGAAACTTGCGAGGAAAATATTAAGGATAAAAAAATTGATTTTGCTTTATTTTCTGCTGGTGGTGATGCTAGTTTAGAGTTTGCACCTATATTTGTAAAATACGGAGCTACTGTTATCGATAACTCAAGTGCTTGGAGAATGAATCCTGAAGTACCACTAGTTGTACCTGAAGTAAATCCTGAAGATTTAAGATGGCATAAAGGAATTATTGCTAATCCAAACTGTTCTACTATTCAAGCAATGGTGCCTCTTAAGGCTTTAA
>CAKVNP010000461.1 GCA_934777095.1 uncultured Clostridium sp.
GGAATTATCGCCAATAAGAATTGTCTTAGCCGGTGCTGCCTGTAACGCATTATTAGGCAGTATATCATCAATGTTTACCATCAGTGCAGGCTTAGGAGCCAGTAATATTCAAAAATGGATTATGGGAAGCTTAGCTACTGTAACCTGGGATAATGTATATATCCTGCTTCCTTACTCAATAATTGGAATAGCAGCTGCCCTTTGTTTAAGCAGAGTATGTAATATCTTAGTATTAGGCAGCAAGAATGCTAAAAGCTTAGGCTTTAACTCTAATTTATCCATGATAATAGTAACTATGGCTGCTGTTTTTTTAGCAGGCATCTCAACAGCTATTGCAGGGGTAATCTCTTTTGTAGGTCTGGTAGTGCCGCATTTATGCAGAATAATGGTAGGTTCAGACCATAAGTATTTAATACCGATGAGCGGCATTGTGGGTTCGATACTTGTACTTTTATCCGATACTATTGGCAGAACTATTATGAAGCCTTATGAGCTTCCAGTGGGAATAGTTACTTGTATAATAGGTGCACCATTCTTTTTATATCTTTTAAAAAGGAGTGACTTAAAATGATAAAAGTTAAGAATTTATCTTTCAGCTATAGGAAAAATGAAGAATTTATTAAGGATATAAGTTTTAATATAGAACAGGGAAAAATTACGACTATATTAGGACCTAATGGAAGCGGTAAATCTACTATGTTAAGTATTATCTGTGGATTAAATAAGCCTTCAAAAGGAGAAATAATAATAGATGGAAAAGAAATGAAGGCTTTAAAATACAAGGATATAGCTAAGATGATTGCTACAGTCCATCAGCAAAATTCAGTTCCAGCAGATATAACAGTTAAGGAGTTAATTGAGTATGGCAGGCTTCCACATAAAGGTTATTTTCAGGAGATAAATGATGAAGATAGAGAAATAGTAGATTGGGCGATAAAAAGAGTAGGACTTGCTAAGCTTAAAGATAAGGCTGTAATGGAAATGTCTGGCGGCGAAAGACAGAGAGTGTTTTTAGCCATGGCCTTAGCGCAGAAAAGCAAAATATTATTTTTAGATGAACCTACTACATATTTAGATATATATCATCAAATCGAACTTTTAGAGCTGGTAAAAGAATTGAAGCTAAAAGAAAAGTTAACTATCGTAATGGTACTTCATGATATAAATCAGGCACTTTCATATAGTGATAATATAATCGTCATGAAAAATGGTGAGTTAATTTCAGCTGGCAAAGCTGAAGAAGTTATAAGTATAAAATTACTAAATGATGTCTATAATATAGGTGGATTCTTAAATACTCATAACGACAATGTGTATTTTGTACCAATGAAAAACAGAGAAAAAAGACTACTTTAATTTTAGAGCAGTCTTTTTTCTTGTATAATAAACTTAAGGTAAAAGGGGGAAGAGGTTATGGTATTTCCAACACATATAGTTGCAGCAGGAGCAATGGTTACTAATGAGAAAGGTGAAGTACTGTTAGTGAAGAATCCAAGGAGAGGCTGGGAGTTTCCAGGAGGACAAGTTGAAAATGGTGAAGATTTAATCCAGGCTGTTATCAGGGAAGTTAAAGAAGAAGCTGGGGTAGATATCAAGGTAATCAGCTTGGCAGGTGTGTACTCTAATACTAAGTCATATTTAGGCTGGGACAATAAAACTTTTGTACCGACTAAAGTAATCTTTGATTTTATAGCTGAATATATAGATGGTGAGTTAAAAACAAGTGAAGAAAGTATAGAGGTAGGCTGGTTTGAAAAAGATCAGGTGATGGATTTAATAACTGAGCCTTATATTAGGGATAGAATGAATGATATGTTAGAATATAAGGGCAAGATAACGTATCGTGTTTATGCCAGCAGACCATATGAAGTATTTAAAGAATGTACTTTATAGGAGAAGTTAGTATATTATAATTAACATAGATATAAATTGAGAAAATGGGAGAAGGATTATGATAAGTACAATAGAGCTTAAGAAAAGAAATGGAGAAAAAGTTAGGGGAAGATTTGAAGTTTTAAATATAGAACATATCGGTAAAATAATGGAATTGCAAAAGGTAGTAATGGAGGCTTTAGAGGATAAACAATTATATGCACCATCAGATAAGGAAGAATTTGCAGAATACATTAGAGATATCGGCAAAGTTGTGGGCGTGGTTGAAGAAGAAAGTAATGAACTAATTGCAATGGGAGTATATGGCAAGCTAGGGCTTAAGGAGAATAATTATGGCCATGATCTAGAGATAAAAGGAGACAAGCTTTTAGAAGTAGGTCAGATAGAATCAACAGTAGTGG
>CAKVNP010000462.1 GCA_934777095.1 uncultured Clostridium sp.
ATTGATGAAATAAAGGTTGAAGTAGAGAATACTGAAAAAGAAATTGAAACAACAAAGCAGGAAATTGCAGATACAGAAGAATTATTAGGTAAAAGACTTAGAGAATTCCATAAATCAGGTGGACAAGGGAATTACTTAATGCTTTTATTTAGCGCAAAGAGTTTTGGCGATTTAATAAATAAAATCGATTCCACTACAAGAATTGTTAACATTGATAAGGAATTAGTTGAAGAATTAGAAACTAAACAAGAAAGTTTAGATGCTAAGATTAATAGTTTAGAAGAAAAGAAAGCTGAAATAGTAGCTTTAAATGAAGAAAATCAAAAAGCTTTAGCTGAAAGTAAAGATAAAAAAGCAGAGCAGGAAGCTATGGTAGAAGAGCTTACAGCTGAGCAAGAAAAGTTTGAAAAAGAATACTTAGCAGTATCTGAAAGAACATTAGTTGAGTATCAAATTTCAGTGATTGAAGGAAATTCATCAAAGACGGAATTAGAGGATGCAATTTCTCAATTAAGAAATATTAGAGACAATCAAATTAAGAGTTCTATTGTTATAGAAGAAATAAACGAATATATTGAAAAAGCAAAAGTATTAGTAGCTGAAAAAGAAGAAGAAGAAAGAATAGCTGAAGAAAAAAGACAAGCTGAATTAGCGGCACAACAAGCAGCACAATCACAAAACAGCACAACAGCAACACCAAATAGAGGAGATTCAACATCTTCAACAGTATCTGGTTCTGCTAGTGGAGTTGTAAGCTATGCATATGGTTTCTTAGGTACACCTTATGTTTATGGTGCTACTGGACCAGATTCTTTTGACTGCTCAGGATTTACGAGCTATGTATATAGAAATAGTGTAGGTATGGAAATAACTAGAACTACATATAGTCAAATGGGTGTAGGGACAGCGGTTTCATATGATCAATTACAACCAGGAGATTTAGTATTTACTTATGGTGGTGACCACGTTGGTATTTATGTAGGTGGCGGAAGCTATATTCACGCGCCTCAACCAGGAGACCGTGTTAAAGTATCACCAGTTACTTCATTCTACTGTGCAAGAAGAGTTTTATAAGATTAATTTTAAGGCTAGGGATATAATTCCTAGTCTTTTTTGTGTATACTATTAAAGATGAAATTATGAAATAATCATGGAGGAAAAACAAAATGAGTATTAACATAAATAATGATGAAAGCATTGATGATTTAGGGCTAAATGGCTTGAGGCTTATACAAAAAAATGATGCATTTAGGTTTGGGGTGGATGCTGTTCTACTTTCAGATTTTGCAAATGTTAAAAAAAAGCATAGAGTAATAGATTTATGTACAGGAACAGGAATAGTACCGTTTCTTATCTATGGTAAATATAGCCCAAAGGAAGTATGGGGAATTGAGATACAAGAAGAAATGGAAGAAATGGCAAACCGCAGTGCAATTCTAAATAATGTTGAAGAAATAGTTAAATTTAAATGTGGTGATCTAAAGGATAAAAATTTACATAAAGAATTAGGAAGATTTGATGTACTTACTGTTAATCCTCCATATAAGCTTAATAATGCAGGAATTGTTAACCCTAATGATAAGCTGGCAATAGCAAGACATGAAATATTATGTAACCTAGAAGATGTAATAGCGGCGGCTAAAAGATTGTTAAATGATAATGGAAGAATGTTTATCGTCCATAGACCAGAAAGATTAGCTGATATATTTGAGCTTATGAGAAAGTATAATATTGAGCCTAAAAGAGTAAGAATGGTCCATCCAAATGTAAACAAGGCACCTAATATAGTGCTAGTAGAAGGACAGAGAGATGGAGGAAAGTTTTTAAAGTGGGAAAAACCGCTATATGTGTATGATGAAGATGGAAACTTTTCAGAAGAAATAGATATTATTTATGGAAGGGATAGATAGAATGTCAAAAGGTATACTTTACTTAATACCAACACCGATTGGTAATTTAAAAGATATTACATTAAGAGCACTAGAAGTACTGAAAAGTGTAGATGAGGTAGCAGCAGAAGATACAAGGCAGAGTTTAAAGCTTTTAAATCACTTTGAAATAAAAAAGCCTCTATTTAGTTATCATCAGCATAATGAACAAGGAAAAAGCGATCAAATTATTAATAAATTAAATGAAGGAAAGAATATCGGACTTGTAACAGATGCAGGTACACCTGGAATTTCAGATCCAGGAAGCGTAATAGTAAGAAAATGCATTGAAAATAATATTAAGTTCGAAGTGCTTCCAGGAGCTACTGCAATAACAACTGCTTTAGTATACTCTGGGTTAGAT
>CAKVNP010000463.1 GCA_934777095.1 uncultured Clostridium sp.
GATCTATACTGCTTTAATGGCGGGAAGTATTTTATTAAGTTGTATATTACTTTGGCCTTTTGTTCCAAAATGGATTGATTTTGTTAAAGTTACGCCATCAGAAATTATGGAACATCTTAGGCCTGATTTAATTTTATTTTTACCAGTTATTGCAATTAGTCTTTATAATAAAATGGATAAGATTATGTTGGGAATAATGTCAACAAAAGTTGAAGTTGGTTTTTATGAAAGTAGTATAAAACTAATTCATGTTCCTACCAGTTTAGTAACTGCATTAGGAACAGTAATGTTACCTCATGTTTCCAATTTAGTGTCTAGTGGTAATCATGAAAAAAGTAAAAAGTATTACCATTTATCATCTTATTTTTCAATTTTTATTTCTAGTGCAATCTGTTTTGGCATTATGGGAGTTTCTAAAGAGTTTGTTCCAATTTTTTATGGTCCAGGATTTGAAAAATGCATTTACTTATTGGCAATATTATTACCAAGCACGATTTTTATATCATTTGCTAATGTTATAAGAACACAGTATTTGATACCTTATAAAGAAGATTCAATTTATGTTGGTTCTGTTTTTATGGGCGCAGGGATTAATTTGGTTATTAATTTATCTTTGATTCCAAGATTTTCATCAATAGGAGCGGCCATTGGAACTTTAGTCGCTGAAATTGTTGTTTGCTTATATCAAGCAGTTAGAGTTAGAAAAAAACTAGATGTTATTAGTACAGCAAAAAAATCTTTAATATTTGTTATAATAGGTATTGTAATGTATTTAATTATTTCGCCTATTGAAATGATGTCATCAAATATATTAAATATTGTTGTAAAGATAATTATAGGTGCAACATTTTATTTAGCTTTAAGTGCTTTATATTATAAAAAGTTTTTATTAAAAAATAATAAGGAGAGGGAAATTATATGAAAATTACAGTAGCAGGAACAGGTTATGTTGGTTTGTCTAATGCTGTTTTGTTAGCGCAAAACAATGAAGTAGTGGCTTATGATATTATTCAAGAAAAGGTGGATATGATCAATAATAAGAAATCGCCTATTGTTGATAAGGAAATAGAAGAATATCTAGCAAATAAAAAATTAAATTTATTAGCAACGACTGATAAAGAAGTTGCATTTAGTGATGCTGAAATAGTTATTATTTCAACACCAACTAATTATGATACAGAAAAGAATTTTTTTGATACAAGTTCAGTTGATTCAACGATTGAAACAGTAAAGGAAATGAATCCAAATGCTTTAATGGTTGTTAAATCAACAATTCCAGTAGGATACATCAAAAAAGCTAAAGAAAAGTTTGATACACAAAATCTTATCTTTTCTCCTGAATTTTTAAGAGAAGGAAAAGCATTATATGATAATTTACATCCATCAAGAATAGTTGTTGGAGAAGATAGTGAGAGAGCAAGAATGTTCGCTAACTTACTACAAGAAGGTGCAATTAAAGAAAATATTGCTACTTTATTTACAAATAGTACAGAAGCAGAAGCTATAAAATTATTTGCAAATACATATTTAGCATTAAGAGTTTCTTTCTTTAATGAATTAGATACATACGCAGAAGTTAAAGGACTTAATTCTAAACAAATTATAGAAGGAATTGGTATGGATCCAAGAATTGGATCACATTACAATAATCCATCTTTTGGATATGGAGGATATTGTTTACCAAAAGATACAAAACAATTATTAGCTAACTATGAAGATGTACCACAAGATATTATTGAGGCTATTGTAAAATCAAATAGTACAAGAAAAGACTTTATTGCTGAACAAATCTTAAAAAGAGATCCAGAAGTAGTAGGTATTTATCGATTAACAATGAAAACAGATTCAGATAACTTTAGACAATCATCAATTCAAGGTATTATGAAAAGAATTAAAGCAAAAGGAATAACAGTTGTTATCTATGAACCAACATTAAAAGAAGAAGAGTTTTTCCATAGTAAAGTAATCAAAGATTTTGATGAATTTAAAAAAATGGCAGATGTTATTGTAGTTAACAGATTAACTGATGAATTAAATGATGTCATGGATAAAGTATATACAAGAGATTTATATACAAGAGACTAGAAAGAATTAAGAGGGGAATATATGAAATTAATTATACAAATACCATGTTACAACGAAGCAGAAACGCTTGAAATAGCGTTAAATGCTTTACCAAAACATATTGATGGAATAGATGAAATTGAATATCTTATCATTAATGATGGATCTAAGGATAATAATGTATAAGTGGCTAGTAATTGGGGAGTAAATTA
>CAKVNP010000464.1 GCA_934777095.1 uncultured Clostridium sp.
GTGTAGAGGGTTATGAGAAATTTAAAGAGGAAAAATATGATTTAGTAATTTTAGATATAATGATGCCAAGGCTTGATGGCTATAGCCTTTGCAAAATGATCAAGAAAGCTGATAAGCAAGTGGGTATTATCTTTTTAACTGCCTTAGGTGATGAAGAAAGTGAAATTAAAGGGTTTGATATGGAAGTAGATGACTATATAAGTAAACCATTTTCTTTTAAGGTATTTATTAAGAGAGTTGAAGCAGTACTTAGAAGAAGGATTGATAATGATGAGAGTAAGAAAGAAGTTATCCAGTTTGCTGATATAAAATTAGAACCGCAGACTTTTAAAGTATATGTTCAAGATGAAGAAATAGAGTTAACGTTAAAGGAGTTTAATATTTTAAAGTATATGATAAATAGTTATCCAAATGTAGTTTCTAGAGAAATGCTGATGGATAAGGTCTGGGGTTATGAATATTTTGGTGATACAAGGGTTATCGATGCACATATGAAGAACATTCGTAAGAAAATTAAGGGGGATTATATTAAGACAATTAAGGGTGTAGGATATGTCCTTGAGAAGTAAATGGGAAAATATAAGCGTTAAAAGAAAAGTTTTTATTACTAATGCTATTTTTATAAGTATGTCCCTGGTTGTTTTATATTCTGCTATTTACGTGTTTATGCCAAAGGTATACCAGCAATATAAAATAAATAAAATAAATGCTAATACTGAAATAGTAAGGGAGACTTTAAATAGTGATAGTGAGATAGATTATAAGTCGCTTTTGGACCAATTTTCTTATGATAATAATGTAAATGTAGTTGTATTCGGTGAAAATTTAAATAATAAATATGATAGAATAATTTATTCTTCTACTAGAAATGGTAGCATAAACAAAGATATTATTGATTTTAATGAAAAACCTTCATATAGACCAGATAGTATAGAGGGTGCAATTGAAGGTAAAATCTTCGGTAAAGATAAGTTTAATCAAGATACTCAGGATATAGCCAGCGTTGTTTATATTAAGAGTATTGATAAGTATTGTTATATGCAGGTCCATATACCTGTTAAGCCAGGGGAGGAAGCCACTGCTATAATTACTGTATTCTTTCCTTTTGCAATAATTGCCGGGGTGGTAATAGCTCTAATAATTTCAATGTATTATTCAAGAGTGGTAAGCAGGCCTTTGATTAAGATTAATGAAGCAGCTAAAAAGATGTCAAACTTGGATTTTAATCATTATTTAGTAGTAGAAGGCAATGATGAAATAGGACAGATTTCTAATAGCTTAAATGTTATGAGCAAGAATCTTAAGGATACTTTAGAAGAACTTGAAGAGGTTAATTCTAAACTTACAGAGGATATAGAAAAGGAAAGACGTATAGAAAAGGAACGTAGGGAATTTATCGGTACTATTTCTCATGAGCTGAAAACACCTATTACAATAATAAGTGGACAGCTAGAAGGAATGATTTATGGAATAGGAAAATATAAGGATAGAGATAAATATCTAAGAGAAGCTCAAGGCGTTGTTGAGAACATGAAAGATTTAGTCAAGGAATTATTAAAGCTTAGCGAAAGAGAAAGCGATATTATGAATATTAATCTTGAAAAGATGGATATTAAGGAATTGTTAGAGGAAATATTACTTGATTTGAATTTTTTAATTGAGGAAAAGAATCTTAAGGTAATTACAGACTTTAAAGGTGAAAAAAATGTGTTAGGTGACAGAAAACTGTTAAAGAAAGCATTTTTAAATATAGTGAAAAATGCAATAATTTATTCGCCGACAGGAGAATGCATTAAAGTGATTCAGGATGGTAAAATAATTAAGATAGAAAATACAGGAGTAACCATTGATGAAAAAGAATTAACAGAAATATTTAATCCGTTTTATAGAGTCGATAAATCTAGAAATAAAAAAACTGGAGGCACTGGTTTAGGCTTATATATTGTTAAAACAATTTTCCAAAAACATGACAATATAAAATACCAAATAAATTCAACAGAAAATTCAGTAATTTTTACAATTAATTTTCAATAAATAAGATGATGCTGCAAGAAAGGAAAATTTTGCAGCATCTTTTTAATAGAAATTATAGGAATTAATAGATTTATAAGTGTCTTTGTGTAATAATAAATAATGAATAAATGTTACAAGGAGGAAGTATGTTTAAAGCAGCAATATTTGATTTAGATGGTACACTACTAAACACAATAGAAGATTTAGCTAATGCCTCTAATTACGCATTAAGAATAAATGGATTTAATGAACATAAGAT
>CAKVNP010000465.1 GCA_934777095.1 uncultured Clostridium sp.
TGCCTTTGAACAGTAACAAAAAATATAATATAAATAATCGAAATTGGTATTTTAATAGAAAAATATGTCGATTTGTGGTATACTGTAAATAATACATATCATAGAGGAGAGCTGTTATGGAGAGAGTTAGTTTTACAGAAATTGAACAAGTTATAACTGAAAATCCTGAACTTCATGTATCAAAAGCGTTAAAAGCAATTGAAAGAAATAACAGTGAGCTGAGTTCTATATTTGATATAATAAAAGACAATAAGAAAATTTTGGATTTAGTAGATAGAGATTATTTTCCCCAAAAAGTTGAAAATTTAAGTGATAGGCATTTTGAGTATGATCCTTCTTGTGATATGTCAATATATTATCTACTTGGATGGGGAAGCAGATTATTAAAATATTATAATAAAAAAATAAATAAGTATCTTAAATTGAAAGAACAGTATGAGAGTGCACTATTTAGCGAGAATTATAGTGTGGCAAAGGATGCAGTAAACGATATTTCGTTAGAATTTGGTGTATCTGAATGGATTTATAGTCAAAGATTCACGTTAAATAGTTTATCTGGAGATAATACTACGTGTGAAGAAATTGAAAATTTAAAAAAAACGGTTATACCTAATGATTTATTAAAAATATTGTTGGTATATTATGAAAAAATGTCTAATAGTAATATAAGTTATGAGGATTATTGTCAAAGCGTAGAAAAGATACTTGAAAAGGAAGGACGTAAAAGTATTAGAGGAAGATATTTGAATTATAAATTATGTATAAGTGAAAGTAATAGCATTCAAGAATTTAAAAGTGCACTTATTATAGATGAACAAATATCTTTAATTGATTACTATGAAACTTTTATTGATGTTTTACAGAATTTATACAATAAGTCAAGAATGATACATTTTGTAACAGATATTATTTATAAATTGCAGTTGGTTATAGATGATTATAGAATAAGAAACATGTATATTGCACTTGGAGGCAATGCAGAGGATAATCAAATCGATATAGAAATTAATAGAAATATTGAAAAATATACAGTTGGCGATTATTCTGGATTAATAACTGAGTATAACAAAGTTCTTAAGTTAAGTAGAGTAGATTTTGATTTATATAATATCTTTTTGAAATCGGGTATAGATATTGGAGTGATGGAAGCTCCGCATAAGGATTTGTGGAAAGAAATATATAGAATATATAATTTGCAGTACAAATATATAGATTGCATTAATAAAATAGGCGAATTTTATAAAATTTTTTATAATACTTCATGGAAGTATAAATTATGTGGTATTTTATCAAGAAAGTTGGCTCATGTAGAAAATGAAAATATTCTGATATTATGCGTGATTAATGATTACTATTTAACCCCTTTGTTTTTTCAGGCTATTTTAAAAGATGAGGATAGAATTAAATATTTAAATACATTTTCTTATATTGCACCTAATACAATTTACTTACACAAGTATGTACTTACAGGGCAAAAAAATTTAACCGTAGAAAATACAATTGATCCAATAAGAGTAAATTATTATACCATTAGGCGAAAAATGAAAGAGGAAAATTATACAGAATGTATTGATTTATGTAGGAGATTTTTGACAGATATTTCAAAAGATAATAGAAAAATGTATTATCAAGAACGTATTAGAAGAACTTTATTTTCAAACTACATTTTAAAAAAAATGTGGATTGAAGCAATGCATCTCTATGTTGAAAGTTATTTAATGGCTAAAGAATTATCTATTAGAATGCCATTGGATATATTGGTGCATGCAATAGTAAATGCTTCTGAATATGTGGATGATATACGCTTTGATATATGTAAGGCAATAATATTACGTTTATATTACAAGGAAGATGATAAAGAAGTTATCTCCGCATATATGGACTATTTAGACGGGCAAAGCTGTAAAACAATTATTGAATATATAGACACAAATCGTAATTTAAATAAGTATGAAATATTTTTCTTATATAATGTATGTACGGAATCGTTATTAGTGAGAGATTATGTTTCGACATCACTTATACATGGAACGGCAATAGATTTGCGTATACAGGTATTGAGAACGCTTATTAAAAATGATAAAGAGAATGAGAAGAGATATTTTGAAGAACTTAATTGTTTATACAAAGAAATCCAATTACAAGACAAACATGAGGCGTTTAATCATAATCGAATATTTATTGATAAAACAAAACTTATAAATTACTTAAGTACTACTATAAATAAAGAGTTTATAGA
This sequence comes from uncultured Clostridium sp., assembly GCA_934777095.1. Classification (GTDB taxonomy): domain Bacteria; phylum Bacillota; class Clostridia; order Clostridiales; family Clostridiaceae; genus Clostridium. The sequence goes on from CAKVNP010000465.1 coordinate 2,240, forward strand.
GTATTCTAAAGTGCAAGAAATAAGG
>CAKVNP010000466.1 GCA_934777095.1 uncultured Clostridium sp.
ATTTGGTATAATCAGAGTATATAATAAGATATATATGAGGTGAGATAAGATATGTTCTTTAAAGAAAACAAATATAAAGATTTTGTAATAGCAGTTTTAGTGACATTTATTCTTGGCGCAATTTCTTTAAAGGTTATTAATATGTTGGGGGATAAAGGTTCTTTATTTTTAGGAAAATTATTATCTTTATCAATGCCGTTTATCTATGGAATTGCAATAGCATATATTTTTAATCCTGTTGTTAAGGTTTTAGAAAGAAAACTAAAGACTAGCAGGGGAATAGCAATTGCTCTTACATATGCTATATTTTTTGGTATTATTATAGTTTTATGTATTTATGGAATACCTAATTTGATAGACTCTATAAAAGATTTAGTAGTAAATTCAAATAGTTACATTGATTCTTTGCAGAAGTTTACTAGTAAGATTATGGATAATGAAGCATTTAGGAATTTTACTGATACCACAGGTTTACTGTCTAATCTTGAATCGTATATCAGTAGAATTGGAAATATATGTGTTAATTTATTGGAAAATTCATTTTCTAGTTTATCATCCATATCATCACAAATCTATAATATTATTTTTGGGTTGATAATTTCAGTTTATGCCTTGATAGATAAGGATAGGCTGGTAAAAGGTATACAAAGATTGTTAGAAGTTTCAATTACAAAGAAAAATGCAGATACGGTTATTAGATTCTTAAAAACATATAATGAGATGGTTGGTGCATATATTGGTATTAAATCTATTGATTCATTAATTATTGGAGTTATGGCATTTATACTTTTATCCATTGTTAAATCGCAGTATGCTGTATTATTAGCTATTATTGTAGGATGTACAAATATGATTCCTTACTTCGGACCATTTATTGGTGAAATAATAGGATTTATTATTAATGTGTTTGTATCACCTGTAAAGGCACTGATTGTATTTTTAGTTTTACTAGCATTACAGCTATTTGACGGCTGGTATCTAGATCCTAAGCTAGTAGGAAATAAGGTTGGTTTAAGACCTATCTGGATTATTTATGCAGTATTATTAGGTGGCGGATTCTTTGGTGTTATTGGAATGTTATTAGCTTCACCAACAGCTGCTACTATAAATGTATATTATAAAAAGCTGATGGAAAGAAGAAATGATAAAGAAAAAGAATGATTTCATTAAGAAATCATTCTTTTTCTTTTTTAAAAGATATATTTGAACAATTGCTGCAGGCATTTGGGGTACTGCAGCCTTTACAGTTTGTACAACTTTTTTTATTTATTGATTTAAATAATATAAATAAGGATAAAATTACTAGGATTATTGTGATTAATATCTCCATAATATCACCTCTAAATAATTAACATACCTATATTGTATACTGCAAATGATACTATCCAGGCTAATAATAATTGATATACTATTGAGAAGACACACATTTTAGTACCGAATTCCTTTTTCATAGTACCTATTACAGAAATACAAGGTGTATATAATAGTACAAATACTAAGAATGAAAAAGCAGAAACTGCCGTAAAGTGTAATGGAAGTATTGCTGCTAAGTCTCCACCAAAAATAACTGACATTGAAGCAACTACAGTTTCTTTAGCTAAAAGTCCAGTTAGCAGTGAAACTGATGATTGCCAGTTTCCAAATCCTAATGGTTTAAAAATAGGAGCAAGGAATGATCCTATTGAAGCTAAAATACTGTTATTTACATCAGTAAGTCCGTGGAAGTTAAAGTTTGATAGAACCCAGATTACAACGCTCATAGCAAAGATGATTGTTCCGGCTTTAACTAAAAAGCTCTTAGTTTTTTCATAAAGCTGATTTAGTAAATTCTTTACTGTTGGAATTTTATATTCTGGTAATTCAATTAAAAATGGTTCTTCGTCATTTTTAAAGATAGTGTTTTTAAATAATAATCCTACAATAAAAGCAATCAGAATTCCTAAGAAGTATAAGGATGCAACCATAAGTCCCATATGTTCTGGGAAAAATACTGCAGCAAAAATACTATATACAGGAAGTCTAGCATTACAGCTCATAAGAGGAACAAGCAAAGCAGTAAGCTTTCTATCTTTTTCGCTTTCTAATGTTCTAGCTGTCATAATTGCAGGTACAGAACAACCAAAGCCTACAATCATCGGGATAAATGCTTTTCCTGATAAACCTATCTTTCTCATTATCTTGTCCATTAAAAAGGCAACTCTTGCCATATAGCCACTATCCTCTAAGATAGTAATGCAGGCAAATAAAGTTAGGATAAAAGGTA
>CAKVNP010000467.1 GCA_934777095.1 uncultured Clostridium sp.
ATACTAAAGATACCAACTTCTAATCTATAAGTCAGATACCATCTTCCAAATTCATCATATGTTTCAAAATCCAAACCTTTATACACCGTGCTATTATTTTTATCATAATACATAACTCTAATAGGCATTTCCATTTCTTCTCTATTCTCCCTCGCTCTACGTAAAAATATTTATTCTATATATAATCTATCGTAATTATATTTTTACACTTTACATAATTATTTACTGAAATTAATATTATTTTAGAAAAAATAGAATTTACCTGGATTAATCTTTTTTATGCTTTTTAACATCTTGTCATCAACTGCAACTATATATTCATTCTTCTTTCCCCGATACTCAGCAGATATTTTTAAAACAGCACAATTATCCTCATCACCTGCACAGCAGAAAATAACATTTTTAATATCAGTATATTGATTTACCCTTTTTACATCCTGAATATACCTTATATCAATAACAGCAAGCAGGCTCCTTTTACTTTCACTTACAATCCGATAGACAGAAAACTCTCTGCTAGATAGGTGATATTCATATTCAACTAGATTTTTATTGCTATATGCTACAGTAATCAAAAACATAACTATCCCAATTAGTATGCCTATAATATTTTTTCGAAAGAAAAAAATCATTACCAAGGTCAAAATTATATATCTAATAAATTTAACAGCATTTATCTTTGACTTATTATCCTTAAATAAGTACTGTTCATAATATCCTTCCATACCCATCTACCACCCTACCTTTCTTCTTATAATTTTAGATTCGCTGGAAAACTTTTTCAATATTATTTTATGTTTTTGTATTTACACTTATTTTTATTAAGCTGAGTATTGCTTCCAAGATGAAAACTATTATATATTTAAAAATTCTGCTAATAATAATTATGATAGTTGATAAATATTTATCTTTGCTTCTGGTACTGCAAAATTTATTTAGGAGATACTATGATTAAATTTATTGAAAAACATGATATTAAAATTTATCACTATATTAACTCACATAAGTATAAAAAAGGATTAGATCATTTTATGCGTTTTTTTACCTTCTTAGGTAATCTTGGAATGCTTTGGATTTTATTAGCCCTACTTTTTATTTTAAATAGAAATTTAAGAAGAGAAGGAATAGCTTTAATTTGTGCATTAGTGTTAACCACCATGCTAGGAGAAGGCCTGATTAAACATTTAGTAAAAAGAAAAAGACCTTTTATTAAGCTTAACACTATTGATAACTTAATTATCAGACCTCCTAGTTCTTATTCTTTTCCTTCTGGCCATACAGCCTCTTCCTTTGCTGCAGCAACTATCTTTTTTGCTATTGATAGCAGAATTAGTATTCTTATTGCTGTAGTAGCATTAATAATATCTTTTTCCAGGCTGTATTTAAATGTTCATTATTTTTCAGATGTTATTGCTGGAGCTCTCCTCGGTACATTTTGTGGTTCAGTTACAGCATATTTATTTAATATAATAATCTAAAAAAGGTAATTTATTTATTGTTTACCTTTTAACTAATAACTATGTCAGATTTTAATGTATTGATAATTTGTATACTTTAAGTTATGATTAATTTACGGTTTATAAATCTTCCGAGTGGAGAAACAAACTATCACAAGTAACCCTGGCAGGTTACTTATTTTTTTGCATAAAAATAAGGTATTACTAATTCAGTAATACCTTATTTATGTCATTTTAATATACCATACTTAATCATTTCAAATTTACGCTGAATTCTTTTTCTTGATTCTAAAGGCTTATATTTTCCACTGAACACAAACATTATTTCCATGCACATGGTACTTGCTATTAGTTCACCTATATAAATAAGTTCTTCTTCATTCTTTATCTTTAATTTAGTTATATCTACATATTTCTTAATCATTTCAATTTCTTTCTCATCACTTTTTATATTAATAAAATGATTTAAAAGTTCTGAATCTATCTTAGTTAGAGTTTTACTTAAAAAACATCTAGCATCACCATCTATTTTCACATTAGTTATATAATCAAATACAGCTAAAGCAATAACAAAAATATCATGTTCACCGTTATTATTTATATTGCTTATTACATTTTCAATCATTTTATCCCTGTAATCATCCATTAAATAAACAAATAAATCTTCTTTATCTACAAAATACATATAAAATGATCCTCTAGAAATTCCTGCTTCCTTAATAATTTTATTAATAGATGCATCATAAAAAGATTTTTCCGTAAATTCATTTTTAGCTGCACTGATTATCTT
>CAKVNP010000468.1 GCA_934777095.1 uncultured Clostridium sp.
GTTATAATTAGAAAGAAGCATATGAATGAAGGAGTTTTTTCCTTTATAAAGAAGATATATATATGTATGCAGAAAATTTTTGTTAATTTTTTACTTTGTACTAAATTAGAAATTAGATCTACATGAAAAAGGGGTGTTAGTATTAGTATTGCAAAAAAAATTGAAGAGTATCGAAGTGTTTTACCAGAAGGTGTGACTTTACTTGCAGTTTCTAAAACTAAACCGATTGAAGATATCATGGAAGCTTATAACACTGGTGTTAGGGATTTTGGTGAAAACAAAGTGCAAGAGCTTGTTATTAAAGTAGATGAATTACCTAACGATATAAGGTGGCATTTGATAGGAAAACTTCAAACAAATAAAGTGAAATATATTGTTGGTAAGGTTTACTTAATACATTCGCTGTCAAGTTTAAAATTGCTGCAGAAGATAGAAAAAGAGTTTGGTGCTAAAAATATTACTGCAAATGTGCTGATACAAATTAATATTGGCCGGGAAGAAAGTAAAAGCGGTATTTTGGAGGAAGAGCTTGAAGACTTACTTCTAGAAATTGAAAAATGCAATTTTGTGAAGGTAAAAGGTATTATGACAATTTTACCTAAAGGTGGTAAGGAAACCAACCGAAAATATTTTCATAAGATAAAATTGATTTTTGATTCATTAGGATCAAGGCAATTTAAGAATATAACCATGGATGTGTTATCAATGGGGATGACCTCTGACTTTAGAGAAGCTATTGAAGAAGGTTCTAATTTAGTAAGAATAGGGTCAGGGATTTTTGGAGAAAGAATATATATATAAAGGAGTAAGATGAATAATATGTTTGAAAATTTAAAGAAGATAATTGGTATGGGCGACGATTACGAGGATGAATATGAAGATGAAATGATTGAGGAAGAAGAAGAAGAAAATATAGAACCTATTATTTCTAATACTCATGGAACAAAAGTGGTAAATATCCACAGTACATCATCAACAAAAATTATGGTAGTTAAACCAACTACTTATGATGAGTCAAGAGATATTGCAGAAGCAGTTAAGAATAGAAAGATCTGTGTGATAAACACAAATAATATGGAAACTAAAATAGCACAAAGATTAGTTGATTTCCTTAGCGGAGCAGCTTGTGTTTTAGGTGCTGAATTACAAGAAATAGAACAAAGAGTTTATTTACTATCACCACAAAATGTTGAAGTTTCAAATGAATTAAAAACTGAAATAAGTTCAAAAGCTTTATTCAATTGGAATAAATAGGAGGTGTTTTTCATAGCACTTATAGTATACTTTCTTAGGCTATTAATAAGTATTCTCGATTTAACCATCTTAGCAGAAGTATTATTTTCATATTTGCCCAGTCTAAAGGAAAGTAATTTTTACGGTATACTTGTGTCTATCAATAGACCGGTACTAGAACCGTTTAGAAGACTTCAGGAAAGGTTTTTAGGTGATTTCATGATGGATTTATCACCTATAGCTGCAATATTAGTTTTAAATATACTTCAAGCAATTATATAAGGTAATATTATGATTTCAAAAGATAATTTTTTAAAGAATTTTTCAAAAGATGAAATGGAAAGTGCTCTAAAGGTATATGACTCTATGTACCTAGCTTATAGCAAGGATATTACAGTTTTCACAAAATCATTTTTATCTCCATCAATTTGGTCTTTTTTGAAAAATGCTATAAAGGATAGCAATATAACAATCGATACTAATGGTGGGTATGAAATTTGTGACAGACGAATAGTTGCATTTAATAATTATTATGGAATGTTTACTAGGCATTTTTACTTTTTCCATTTTTTATATTATTCTTTGTTTCATTAGAATTATTAGTCATTATAAAATTTACTAACTCTACACAGGAAGCATATACTTTAGAATCTTCTTTATATCTAGATTTTATATCTTCCAAGCGACCACTATATCCTACATCAACACCTTTTTTATCAATTTGCATATCAGCTTGATTTAGAATATCTAAAAATAAAGATGAATACTCATTTTGAACAAGTCCATGATAATAGACTTCTTGCCAGTAACGATACCCATTTTCTTTTAAAACTAAACCACCTAGTTTTTGATGTTCGTTACTAGGGCCGAATTCATAACCTATATCATGAACTATTCCTAAGGTAAACAAATCATTTAAATCACTTATTTTTAAGCCTTTACTTTTTCCAATTGCCACCATCTTTTTAGCAACTCCTAAACTGTGTAAACTTCTATTTTCGTCCATAAAAAC
>CAKVNP010000469.1 GCA_934777095.1 uncultured Clostridium sp.
TGAGGTCATCGAATAATCAAATACACGAATCATAAAGAATCATATAATCAAGAAATAGTTATGAGCATTTTTGCAGGTAAGACCCTTATGATTACCGGAGGAACAGGTTCCTTCGGTAACGCTGTATTGTTAGATTCGTATTTTCTCATGCGATGTGTTTCCTTTCATCAAATCCGATGACATCTATCAACGTGCAATTGATAATGTTTGCGTGAGCAAGATAATTTAAGCCATAAATTACGATTATGACAGCTAAAACATCGGATAACAATAAACGAATAGCGAAGAATACACTCTATCTCTACATGAGAATGTTGTTGTCTCTTGTAGTGCAACTATATACATCAAGAGTAATTCTTAATGCTTTAGGTATTAGTGACTATGGTATATATAATGTAGTAGGAGGTGTTGTAACGATGTTCTCTTTTATGAGTGGTACAATGTCAACAGCAGCCCAACGATTTATGTCGTATGCTATAGGACAAGGCAACATAAAAGAATTGAGAAGGACTTTTGTTGCATCACAAATCATTTTATGGTTAATAGCCCTAATAACGCTTGTAGCTATAGAGATAATAGGAATGTGGCTGTTGTTTAATCATTTGACTATCCCTGATGGAAGGCTGACTGCTGCAATATGGGTGTTCCAGGTTGCTGTGATATCGTTGTTTATAACAATAATAAGTGTATCTTATAATGCCGCTCTAATAGCTCATGAAAAAATGTCAGTATTTGCAGGAATCAGTTTAATAGACATATTTTCGAAATTGGGTATAGCTGTATTGTTGTTACAATTGCCTTCCACTATAGATAGATTGATTGTGTATTCTGTATTGCTGATGATTGTTGCTGTCGTTATGAGAATATGTTATACAGTGTATTGTAAGCGACATTTTGAAGAATGTACTCATAATAAATACTGGTACGATAAAGAAAAAATGTCACAAATGTTATCATTTTTTGGATGGAATACAATTGGAGCATTATCTTATGTATCAAAGGAACAAGGTGTTAATATTCTGATAAATATATTTTTTGGAACAGTAGTCAATGCTGCCCGTGGTGTAACTTCTCAGGTAACAGGTGCTGTGCAAGGATTCATAACAAACTTTCAGGTTGCAATGAATCCGCAAATTACCAAATATTATGCTCAGAGAGATTTTGATAATCTGTTTAAGTTAGTGCAAAGAGGTGCTAAGTTCTCGATGTTTTTATATTTCTTTTTGGCTTTGCCCCTTTTTATAGATATTGAATATATTCTTCAGTTATGGTTGGTAAATGTGCCAGAGCATACCGTTTCGTTCATTCGACTGACATTTATCCTAATGATGATAGAAGCACTCTCATCGCCAGTTATTACCTGCTTGTTAGCTGTTGGCAAGGTAAAGTGGTACCAGATTATTGTAGGGGGATTGCTTATAATGAATTTACCTGTTTCTTATATAGCATTGAAACTCGGAGCTAAGCCAGAAATGACAATAGAAATAGCAATTATTATCTCATTTGCAAGTTTGCTTATAAGGCTTTTCATGCTTAATCGTTATATTTCTTTCCCTGTAAAGGACTTTATGACTAAGGTCTTAGGAATTGCATTAATAGTGGTTTTGCTGTCTTATGTCCTAAGTAATTCAGTTTATAATTTCATTACTGTAAATGGTTTCATACGGTTAGTCTTAACCGTTGTGATTTCTTGGATAATATCAGGTGTTGTTATCCTGGTAGTAGGAATGAATAAGGCAGAGCGTTTTATGATAAAAAATGCGGCAATTAGAGTATTAAACAAAGTAGGAATAAAACAATGAAAACAGTAGGAATTGCAACTATTCATGCGATAAACAATTTTGGATCATTGCTTCAAGCTTTTGCCACTCAAACTGTTGTTGAAAGACTTGGATATAAAGTTTCTATTATAAACTATAAGTATCCCAATGAATACCATCTTTCTGAGTATAAGAAGAAATCTCCATATGCAATATGCAAACAGGCTTTTGCGATGCGGGTAAAGTTAGCATTATATGCTCGCACATGTATGAAGAAAAATGCTCAGAAGAAACAAGCGTTATTCCAAAAGGAAAGAAAAGAACTATTGGTAGAAACTCCACTCTTTTCAACGATAGAATCGCTACATGAGAATCCACCAAAGTTTGATATCTACTTAACTGGTAGTGATCAAGTGTGGAATCCACGTTATATGTGTAGGGATAATACTTACTTTCTTGATTTTGTTAACGATGTGCCTAAAGT
>CAKVNP010000470.1 GCA_934777095.1 uncultured Clostridium sp.
GAATAATTATTCTGCATCATTAATACTTAAAGCTATCTTCTTATTTTCCTTATCGATGCTTAAGATTATACATTTTACTTCTTGGCCTACAGATAATACTTCTGATGGGTGTTTTATATGATCATGACTTATTTTTGAGATGTGTACTAAACCATCAATACCAGGTTCTAATTCAACAAATACGCCAAAATCATTTATTCTAACAACTTTCCCAAGAACAGCTGAACCTTCAGAATACTTTTGATCAACAATGCTCCATGGTTCAGGTGTTAATTCTTTAATGCTTAATGATAATTTCTTAGCTTCTTTATCTAAGTTTATAATTTTAACATCAACTATTTCACCGATGCTTAATACTTCATCACATGATTTGATATGGCTCCATGAAATTTGAGAAAGGTGGATTAATCCATCTATACCATCAACTTCAGCAAATGCACCAAAGTTAGTAAATCTCTTAATTTCAGCTTTAACTACATCACCAACTTGTAGAGAATCCCAAGTAATTGCTTCTCTATCTTCCTTTTCCTTCTCTAAGATAACTTTTCTTGAAGCAACAATTTTTGAAAGATTTTCTTTAGAGAAGTCAATTAATTTAACTCTAATATCTTTTCCTACTAAGCTTTCTTTATCTTGTACGAACTTTATATCTATTTGAGAAGAAGGTATAAAGATTCTTACACCATTATAGTATGCTACTAACCCTTTTTCTTTAGCTGCAGTAACAGTTATATTTAATTCTAACCCTTTTTCATATACTTCTTGTAAGTAATTTAAAGCTTCTTCTTTTTCAAATTCTAATCTTGATAATACAACGTATCCATCTTCATTCTTTAATTTGATAACTTTAGCTTTTATCTTATCGCCAACTTTTATTTTGCTTAATGTTTCTTCAAGCTTTTCAGCTGAAGTTAATTCTTTAAATGGAATAACTCCGTCAGTTTTATATCCAACTAAAGAGATAACAACTTGATCATTTGTTATTGAAAGTATTTCTCCTTCAACTTCATCTCCTATACGGAATCTTCTATCCATTTCATTCATTAATTCTAATTGATTTTCCATGTCTGTATTTCCCTCCATAATTTCAACAACTTCCTTTATAATCCAATCTGGAGTTGAAGCTCCAGCTGTAATCCCGATTAATTCTAATTCTTTATCATTAATTAGTTCCTTTGGCAGCTCTTTAGCATTTTCAATATGAATAGTCCTTGGACAATTCTTTTTGGCTATTTCATATAACTTTGTTGTGTTTGAACTATTTTTTCCGCCAATTACTATCATTGCTTCTACTTTAGAAGATAATTCAGATACACTTTTCTGCCTTACTTCAGTTGCAGCACAAATAGTATTAAATGATAAAAGTTCCTTAACATTTCCGCTTAAATTACCAATTGTTCTTTGCCAATTTTCTTCTTTTTCTGTTGTTTGTGAAACTGCACAAACTTTAGAAGGTAACGTATCTGAAAATGTTCCATCTTTAGTGATAATTGCATCGTCATTGCACCATCCATTTATTCCAATAACTTCAGGATGATTTTTATCACCTAAAATTACAATTTTATATCCTTGATTAGAAAATTTATTTACTTTCTTTTGTATATTAGTTACAAAAGGACAAGTAGCATTAATAACGATTAATTTTTGTGTTTCTAATCTTTCAATTACTTTGCTTGAGACTCCGTGTGATCTAATAACTATTACATCACCTTCTTTTAAGGTATCAATGTCATTTAATTCCACAGCAAAAATATCGTTATTTTCAAGATATTTAACAACATCATTATTATGAATTAAAGGACCTAATGTGTAAATTCTTTTATTATATTTCTTTTGAATTTTAAGTGCTTCTTCTACAGCCCTCTGAACACCGAAACAAAATCCAGCGTTTTCAGCTAAAATAACTTTTCTCATGTCAATCTCCCATGTAATTTTATTGTAATCACGATACCCATATTTTATTTTAATATATTTTTTATGTAATTACAAATTATTTCCGTCACTTCATTTATATTGTAATTTGAACTATCTATTTCAATAGCATCATCCGCTTTCTTTAACGGATCTACGGCTCTTGTACTGTCTAAGTGGTCTCTCCTTATGATATCGCTAAGTATTTCATCATAGTTTACTTCGATTCCACGTTCTGTTAATTCTTTATATCTTCTATTTGCTCTTTCTTCTGCACTAGCAGTTAAAAAGAACTTAAACTTTGAATCTTTTAATACTACTGTTCCAATAT
>CAKVNP010000471.1 GCA_934777095.1 uncultured Clostridium sp.
AAAAAAAGGATAAGCCAGAAAGCATATAAGTCAGATTTTGATAATATTTATTTAGAATATGTTGAAAGTGAAATAGAACGAGGGCAAAAGGCTATCAAAGGGCTTAAGGAAAATAACTATCTTCAACTCATGGATAAGGAAGTAAAGAAGAGGGGGTTCTGTCATCATGATTACGCCCATCATAATATATTAATTGATAATGATAGAAAGATAAATATTATTGATTTTGACTATTGCATTCTAGATTCACATATACATGATTTAGGATCTTTACTTATAAGAGTAATGAAGGATGGAAAGTGGAATTGCGATTTAGCAGATTTAATAATTGAAAATTACTGCATTACAAATAGTATTTCTGCTGAAGAAATGAAACTGATGAAGTACTTTATTATGTTTCCACAAAGTTTTTGGCAGATAGGTCTTCAATATTATTGGGAGCAACAGCCCTGGGGAGAAGAATTTTTCTTAAATAAAATTCAAAGATATATTGAAGATATTCCATATAGAGAAGAATTTTTAGGAACCTATTTTAGGTAAAGGGGTTTATAAATGAAAATAGAAGATTATTTAAATAGCAAAAAAATAATTGTGAATGAAAATGGGTTTGTAAAGAAACAATATGCTAAAAATTATAATGATATTGATAGACAGATACAAATAATAGTTAACTGCCAGCAGCTTATTATAGGCGAAAAGTCAACTATAATTCCAAGGGTTAATAGTTTTATAGGCAAAGAATTTGAAGGGTATAAAGTTGATTTGAAAAAGGTGAAGGAAATAATGCCTGAGCTCGAAGAGAAAAGCAATAATAATGAATATAGATATTTTATTTCTGAAGAAGCAAAAAGAATTATGGATAGAGCGGAAAGAACAATAAAATCAATGGATATGAAGCTGTATTATAAATTAATCAAGAGAAGTATGGATAATTATGAAATATGTTTAGGCCGTGTAGATGAGGGAAATTTAAAGATTAATGATGATGGATATTTTGTAATAAGAACCATAAAATATATTTCTTATAATTTAATTGAACATGACTGCTATAGCTATATAAAAAGAATTAAAAGAAGAATATTGGGAATAGATGCCCAGAAGATAATTAACATGTATGCTGGATTGGCATGTTTAGAGGATGATAGTATAAGATACTTAGATATTCTAGCTAATTACCCATTTGAAGAAATGAAGATTCTTATTAAATATAGGAATGATAATACAATGAACACAGATGAAGGATGGGCTGAAGATATACTTAAAGCTAAGATAATTGATGGAAAAGAGCTTTTGTGAGAGGAGCAAAATGTATGAATAAAAATAGATATGTAGATAAAAGTATACTTTGCGAATTTGAATTAGATGAAGGATTGTTTAATGAATTAAATTTAAAGGTGGAAGATATAGTTCCCTTAAGAAAGGTATTTGTGTTATTTACAGACAAAGGTAAAAAAATTTTAAAGCTATGTACTTTAGAAGATAAAAAAATTAATTTTATTGATAATGCTTTGGAATATGTGTGTGCCAATGACCCTAATATATTAAAGTATTGCAGAAACTGCCGGGGAGAAATTGTAACTAAGTGGAACAATAAGAAATATGTAGTTCTTAATATGATAGAAGGAAGAGAAGCAAGTTATACTAATCCAATAGATATTGAAGGATGTGTAGCAGCTATAGCAAAAATGCATGAAGCATCTAAGGGAATAATAGATTATTTAGCTAAGAAGAATATTAATCAGGAAAATATAAACAATGTAATAGATGAATATGTGAAGGACTATGATATTATTTTAGAAATAGAAAAAATGGTGAATAAGTATAAATATAAAAGTGAATTTGATAAGCTCTTTCTAAATACAGTAGATGAAGCGCAGAGACAGATGAATAGAGCTATTGATAAGCTGATGAAAAGCGATTATGAGGAGTTAATTAAAAATAAAGATAAAATGGTTTTATGTCATAATGATTTAGCCCATCATAATTTTATAATTGATGGTGAGCACATAAGCCTAATAGATTTTGACTATTGCAATATTAATACAAGAGCAATGGATATTGCCAATTTTACTGGTAAGGTAATTAAAAATCTGGCTTATGATAAAGAAATGGTAAAAACTATTCTAAATGAATATAAAAAAATCTCCAAAGTATCAAATGAAGAGATAGAAGTTGCAATGGATTTAATTGCATATCCTAAGGACTTTGTAACAATAAGCAAGTTATATTATTTTAAAC
>CAKVNP010000472.1 GCA_934777095.1 uncultured Clostridium sp.
TTTAAACTCTGATCAGTATATTCATATAATGTTATCAAAGAATACCCATAATCATTTTTTGAATTAAAGCTATTATAGATATTCTTTATCTTTTCTGATTTAAATTTTATTTCCCTAACCAGCACTTCCAGCTTTTCTTCCGTAATATTAGCTTCTTTAAAAGGTATGTCACTGATTAAATTAGAATCTTCCTTATCACTACACATAATACTATATCCTTCATTCCTCTCATGATGAATTCTATATATAATATGTTTGATAATTACTTAAGATTACATAGTGGTTAATTTTTTATTCAAGAGTGACATAGTTAATGAAGGATTTGCTTTCCCCCTGCTCTGCTTCATTACCTGCCCCATTAAGAATGATATAGCCTGCTTCTTACCATTTTTAAAATCCTTAACAGAATTAGGGTTTGCTAATAATACCTCTTCTATAAGCCTATTTAATTCCTCTGTAGAACTTATCTGAGACAATCCTTTAGCTGCAATTATCTCTGAGGCTCTTTTATCACCTTTAAACATTTCAGCTAAAACATCTTTAGCCACAGTTTTACTAATTGTTCCTTTATCAATTATTGAAATTAATTCAGCTAGCTTTCCTGCAGAGATAGACATTTCTTTAAAGCTTTTACCTTCTTCTTTCATTAATCTTAATAAATCAGCTAAAATCCAATTAGCAGCATCCTTAGGAGCTACTCCATAACTTAATACTTCTTCAAAATATTCAGCAAGATACTTATCTGAAACGAGTATTTCTATCTCATTAGGATTTAAACAAAATTCTTGTGCAAATCTTATTGATTTTTCTATTGGCATTTCTGGTAAAGCTTCTTTAGTTCTAGTTATTTCTTCCCTTCTGATGATAAATGGTCTTAAATCTGGCTCAGGAAAATACCGATAATCATGAGCATCTTCTTTTGACCTCATTTTAATAGTTTTAGCTTTTGAAGCATCCCATCTTCTAGTTTCTTGGACAATCTTATTACCTTCTTTAAATTGAAGCAGTTCCTTTTGTCTTTTTTCTTCCTTTTCTAAAGCTCTCTGTACTTCCTTAAAGGAGTTAATATTTTTTATCTCCACTTTAGTACCGTATTCTCTGCTGCCCAACTCTCTTAATGAAATATTAGCATCACATCTTAAAGAGCCTTCTTCCATTTTACAATCTGATACTTCACTATATTCAAGAATACCTTTTAATGCCTTTAAAAAGGCCACTGCTTCTCCAGGAGAACGCAAGTCAGGTTCAGTAACAATTTCGATTAAGGGAACTCCTACCCTGTTATAATCAATTAATGTGGTATCTTCTGTATCTAAATGGATTAGTTTTCCTGCATCCTCTTCCATATGAATTCTATTTATTCTTACCTTAACTTCCTTATCATTATATTGAAATCTTACTATTCCATTTGTACAGATAGGCTTATCGTATTGTGATATTTGATATGCTTTAGGTAAGTCAGGATAAAAATAATTCTTACGGTCCATCTTATTAAATTCATTTATTGTACAATTTAAAGCTAGACCAGCTTTCATTGCCTTACTGATTACTTCCTGGTTCATAACTGGTAATGTTCCTGGCAGTCCCATACATATAGGACATACATTAGTATTAGGTTCTGCACCAAATTTTGTAGAGCAGTTACAAAATATCTTTGATTTAGTATTAAGCTCTGCATGTATTTCTAAGCCAATTACTGTTTCTAAATTCATCCTAACAAACCTCCCTTTCTTTTAATTGCTGCTGTAATTTATATGCTAAATTAAATATTTTACCTTCTTGTAGGTAGTTCCCGATAATCTGCAGTCCTATTGGAAGGCCATCACTGCTTTTTTCTATAGGTAATGATAGTGCAGGAATACCTGCCAAATTAATATTTACTGTATTTACATCTGATAGATACATTGCTAAGGGATCATTTACTTTTTCACCTACTTTAAAGGGAAGTATTGGTGAAGTAGGCCCGATAAGCAAGTCGTATTGCTCAAAAGCTTCTGCAAACTGTTCTTTAAGAATATCCCTGAATTCAGCTGCTTTTTTATAATAAGCATCATAATACCCTGCTGATAAACAATAAGTTCCAAGCATTATCCGTCTCTTTACCTCTTTACCAAAACCTTCACTTCTAGCTCTTTCCATCAATTCATCTATGGAAGAGAACTCCTTTGGTCTGTAACCATATCTAACACCATCAAAGCGAGAAAGGTTTGAACTAGCTTCTGCAGACGATACTATAT
>CAKVNP010000473.1 GCA_934777095.1 uncultured Clostridium sp.
CGTAAGTTTAACCTAATTAAGGAAAAGGAAGCTAATCTAGATGGTACTGATATTCGTTCTGGTATGACGGCAATTGTATCTGTACGTGTTGAAGAGGAGGTCCTCGAGTTTGAAGGCCAAACAAAAGGTAAGCTTGGTACACCAATTGCTAAAACGATCGTTGATAATGTAACATATGATAAATTTATTTATTATTTACCCTATTATATCACCCATCCACTTTTTATGTAAATTTTACATATATTTTCAATTGTTTCTATTTGTCGGAAATTATCTTTTTCTATTTTTTATTTATTAAGATATTTTAAAAGAAAATAAAACCCAAATTTAATCAAACGTTTACAACATTTTCGTTTTAGCGATAAATTATGTAAATTTAAAAAATTATTTATAAATTTAATTGAAAACAATAAATATTTGTCAAATCTTCTTGTCGTATTTTTTGTAACGATTTTTCTTTTATAAGGTCCTAAGCTTATTTTTATCTTATAAGATATCATTTTCATAAAAAATAGGTCGATTTGAACCGCTCCCTGTCAAGTAGACAGAGTATTTAAATATTCTTCAACAGCTTGGACTTTTATTTCAGTTTATACTTTGCTTTTCTTGACATAAAAAATTCTCCCATTATAGAACAGTTTTATTATTTTAACTGTCACTATAATGGGAGAATATCAAATCGCCCTACTTTTTTATCCTTATTCCATAGGTATATCATTAAAGATATAATCCATAAACTTTTCTTTAGTATAGTCTATATCAAAGGATAAATAATATATTCCGTCAATCATTACACCTTCTGAATAACCATCTAAAGGAAGTCTTTCCTGCTGAATAGTTGGTGATGACATAGCTGTTAATGTATTAGTAGCTAATGATAATATTGAAGAAGAATTCATGCTTGTCTGTACATATGGCAGCAGCTTATCTAACATTGATAAATATTCAGTAGTTGGCTTGTCCAATATTTCTTTAAATAAAGCTGTTAACACTGTTCTATGTCTTTCTGTTCTGACATAATCTCCACCATCAGTATATCTGATTCTTGCATATGCAAGTGTCTGTACACCATCCAAATGCTGTGTTCCTGCTGTAGTAATATGTGCTGAAGATGTACCCTCTAAAGCATTAATACTATCAATATATTGATTTAAATACTCTATTTCATCTTGCTTAATTTCTAAATCTACACCATTTAATGCATCTACTATTTCAGGTAATGAAGTGAAATTTACTAAGGCATAATCTTTTACATTAAGACCAAAGTTCTCATTAATAGTCTGTAGCGCCAGCTGCTCCTTACCAAAAGCATAAGCATGATTGATCTTGTCCATTCCACGGCCTGATATATTTACATAGGAATCTCTCATAATTGAAGTAAGCTTAATTTTATTATGAATAGTATCCACTGTAAGAATCATAATAGAATCTGATCTACCAGCTTGCCCCTCTTCTGAATCAACACCTAATAATGCAATATTAACTATATCTTTTGAATACTCATATTTATCTAGCTGTTCTTCATTAATATTTAAATCTTCCTTGTCTATTTCTACAGTCTTAACCTTCTTAACAGTGCTATCAAACTTCCAAACTAATGCTCCTGCTATTACCAAAATAACTGCCACTAGTCCAAGAACAATCTTGGGCCATACCCTCTTCTTTTTTCCCATATATTTATCATCCCTTTATTTTATTGTTATATATTAATTACAATTTATCACTAATAACCTTTTTTCTTTTTAATCTCTCTTGCACGCCTTCAATTAATTGAAAAATTATCTCATCTTTATTTAAATACATTAATATAGCTGATAGTACTATATATATAATTCCTCCAACAATAATTTGAGTTACTGCGGTAATTATACTTACCCCCATAATCTTATATATTATTTGTAGAATCATACACATTATTACTGCAGGAATTATATATACTGCCGATTCTAAAATATACTTTTTAATATCTAGTTCATCCTTAACTTTTATAGTCTGGTATATAGCTACAACCCCTTCAGCCAATATTGTTCCTACTACAGCACCCATTGCTCCAAATCTAAAAATAAGCATCATATTGACACATAAGTTAACTATTGCCCCCAAAATTGTTGATTTAATATATATAGCATCATATTTCTGTGGAATTAAATATTGCGTTCTTATTACATTTGCCCATGATATAAAAATTATTGTAACAGCCAAACAAGGAACTATATATATA
>CAKVNP010000474.1 GCA_934777095.1 uncultured Clostridium sp.
CCTTTAGGACAAGGTATTGCTCAAGCTGTAGGTATGGCAATGGCTGAAAAACATTTAGCAGCTAAATATAATAAAAGTGACTTAAATATTATTGATCACTATACTTATTCAATAGTAGGTGATGGAGATTTAATGGAAGGTGTAGCAAATGAAGCTATTTCACTTGCAGGACATTTAGGATTAGGTAAACTTATTGTTTTATATGATTCTAATGATGTGTGCCTAGATGGAGAATTAGCAACTTCTTTTTCAGATAATGTATTAGCAAGAGTAAGTGGAATTAATTGGCATACAATTAAAGTTGAAAATGGAGATAATGATATTGAAGCAATTTCTGCGGCGATTGAAGAAGCTAAAAAGGTTACTGATAAGCCAACTTTAATAGAAGTAAAAACTACAATTGGTTATGGTTCTCCTAATAAGGGAGGAACTAATGCGGCTCATGGATCACCTTTAGGAGCTGCTGAATATGAAAAAACAAAGGCTAAATTAAATTGGAATTATGAGCCATTCTTTATTCCGGAGGAAGTAAGAAATCATTTTTCAGAAAGCGTTGCTGTAAGAGGCGAGAAGGCTGAAGAGCAGTGGATGGAAAAAATGAATAAATATAAAGAAGAATATCCAGTTGAATATGAAGATTTAATTAAATCTATCGCTGGAGAAGTAAAGATAAATTATAATGAAGTACTTCCTAAATATGATTTAGGACAAAGTGTATCAACTAGAAATGCTTCAGGCTTTGCTATGAATGCTCTAGCAGATAATTTTAATGGTTTCTTTGGAGGATCAGCTGATTTAGCACATTCAAATATGACTTACTTAAAAGGAAAAGGCGATTTTAGAAAAGATACTCCAGAAGGTAGAAATATATGGTTTGGTGTCAGAGAATTTGGAATGTCTAGTGCAGGCAATGGAATTATGCTTCATGGAGGATTAAAGTCATTTGTATCTACATTCTTTGTATTCAGTGACTATTTAAAGCCAGCTATCAGAATGTCTGCCATTGAAAAACTTCCACTAGTATATGTATTAACTCATGATTCAATTGCTGTAGGGGAAGATGGTCCAACACATGAACCTATTGAACAGTTAGCTGGATTAAGAGCAATACCTAATGTTAATGTAATAAGACCAGCTGATGCACATGAAACAAATGCTGCTTGGCAGTTTGCGTTAGAAGCAAAGGATACTCCTACTATACTAGTATTAACAAGACAAAATGTAAAAATAAATGCAGATTTTAATTGTATAGATAATTTAAGAAAAGGTGCATATATTATCAGCCCAGCAGCTCAAGAGGCACAGGCACAAATTGTTGCAACTGGTTCTGAAGTAGCACTTGCTATCGATGCCCAAAAGGTATTAGCTGATGAAGGTATTTATATAGATGTAGTTTCTGCACCATCATTTAATTTATTTGATAAGCAGGATAAAAGCTATCAAAGTACTGTATTAAAACCAGGTTTAAGAAAATTGGGAGTAGAAATGGCGTCTTCATTTGGCTGGAATAAGTATGTAGATGAAGGATTATCTATTGACTGCTTTGGAGCATCAGGTAATGGAAATGCAGTAATGAAGTATTTTGGATTTACTGTAGAAAATGTTGTATTAAGAGTAAAAAATTTAATTAAATAAATAATGAAAGGTTTGATTTATTATGAAAATATTTATTGATACTGCAAATGTTGAACAAATTAAGAAGGCTAATTCTATGGGGTTAATTGATGGAGTTACTACAAACCCTTCTTTAGTAGCAAAAGAAAATAGAACAATAAGAGAAGCTATTACAGAAATATGTGAAGTAGTAGATGGACCAGTAAGTGCTGAGGTAATGAGTTTAGATACTGAAGGAATGATCAATGAAGCTAGAGAGTTGGCTAAGATAAGCAAAAATGTAGTAGTAAAAATTCCAATGACTTTAGATGGTTTAAACGCAGTAAGAGTATTATCAAAGGAAGGAATTAAGACAAATGTAACTTTAGTATTCAGCGTACATCAAGGTCTTCTTGCAGCAAAGGCTGGTGCAACTTATATTAGTCCTTTTGTAGGTAGAATGGATGATATTGGACTTGATGGAATTGATTTAATTAAGGACTTAATATTAGTAATGAAGAATTATGGATTTGCTACAGAAATAATAGCAGCAAGTATAAGAACAAAGGAACACATCCTACAATGCATGTTAGCAGGTGTAGATATTGCAACAATTCCATATGCTC
>CAKVNP010000475.1 GCA_934777095.1 uncultured Clostridium sp.
ATTTATTTCAAAGGGAAGTGTAATTATGGAAAAAATATTTGAAGAAATTAACAATATAAGCGAAAAGTTAAAAGAAGTTGAAGATAAAAAATATTATGATTTATTTAATTCAATGCAAGGTGTTTTAAGCAGTTTAGCATCAAAAATCGAAGAAGTCCAAATAAAGCAGGAATCTATGGAAGAAAATATGGAATACATAGGTGATGACCTTACAGATATGAGGGAAGAATTCTTTGAAGAAGTTTCATTCGATGAACTTGCAGAAATTGAAGAGGAATACGTTGAAATTAAATGTAAACACTGTGGAAAACCTTTATTTGTTGAACAGAAATCAATTAAGAACAATACATCAATACCATGTCCTTTCTGTAATGATAGAGCAAATTAGATTTATTAATATTACATATTGCTTTTAATTTTGCAAATATAAACTTAGATATATTTTAAAAATCATAAAAGGATATACAGCTGGATGCTGTATATCCTTTTATGATTTTTTTATGCTCATCTTTGCTAAAAACTATCTAGATAAAAATAATAAATAATTTACATATCTTTAAGAGAGTATGAATATTTATTTAATATGTGAAATAGAAATTATAGTAAATAGAAGGAAGTGAGCAGGGGTGGAATACCAAAATGACATACTACGGATTTTACCAAATAAAATAATAGAACAAATTAGAAATTATATTGGAAAAGATGATATTGAAGAAATCAGGCTGAAGGTATCTAAGCCAATAATCTTAAATTCTTATAATAATGAGTATATCATTGATTACTTAGTTGCTCATGATGATATTAAATATATAATGGTCAAAATTTCAAATTATTCACTTTATGCATTTGAACAACAAATAAAGCAAGGGTATATTACTATGAAAGGTGGGCATAGAATTGGACTGGCTGGTGAATGCGTGATGGAAAATGGCGAAATTAAAACAATCAGAAATATATCCTCAGTAAATATAAGGATGTGTAAAGAAATAATCGGGGCATCAAAAAAGGTGATGCCGTATATTGTAAGCTGCGGCAATGTATTAAATACATTAATAATTTCACCACCTAAATGTGGAAAGACTACTATGCTACGGGACATTACTAAAAATATATCTAATGGTTCAATTAATTTAAATCTGGCTGGCAAGAAGGTAACAGTCATTGATGAAAGAAGTGAAATTGCTGCTTGTTATAATGGGGTTCCACAGATGAATGTAGGAATAAGGACAGATGTGCTGGATAACTGCTTTAAGAAAAATGGAATGATTATGGCAATAAGAAGCCTGGCGCCGGAAGTATTAGTATGTGATGAAATTGGTACCTATGGTGAAATGGAGGCTTTAAATATGGCTTTTAATTCAGGAGTAAATATTATCGTTACAGTCCATGGGTTTGATGTGGAGGATGTATATCATAGGCCTGTTTTTAAAGAACTTATCCAAAATAATATTTTAGACAGGATTATTGTGCTGAGTGGAAGAAAAGGAGCAGGAACACTTGAAAAGATCTACAAAGTTATGTTAGGAGGGAAGCTTGAATGCTTAAATATGCCGCAATAGCAATTCTTTTTTTAGGATGCACCTATATTGGGTTTTATTATGGGGAGAAGTTTAAGAAGCGCTGCAAGGCACTGGCAGATATAAAGAAGGCTGTGATGTTCTTAAATACGGAAGTGATGTACTATAACACTCCTTTACCAGAAGCTTTTAATAATATAGGCTTAAAGCTTCCTAATCCTTTAGATAATCTTTTTAAGGAAATGGCTTATTTGTTACGAGAAGACCAGTGTGAAAGTGTATATCATGTATTTAACCAGGTATATGATAACTATCAGGAAGAACTGAAGCTCAAAGAAGGGGATAGGAGGATTCTAGATGACTTTTTTAAATCTTTAGGAGGCAGCGGTATTTATGGGCAGGAAAAAGTATTTAAGCTTGCAGCTGAGGAAATTGATTTAAATTATGGTGAAGCGGAAGTTGAAGCAAAAAAGAATATAAAGATGTACAGGACTTTAGGCATATGCTCAGGTGCTATACTTGCAATATTTTTTATATAAAAGGGAGTGTTAATTAGTGTTTAATGTTGGATTACTATTTAAAATAGGTGCCATGGGAATTTTGCTTATAGTAATTGAAAAACTGCTTAAAGACAATGGAAAAGGAGATATAGCAGTACTAGCAAATTTAGCTGGCGTAGTAATAATTTTAATTACCA
>CAKVNP010000476.1 GCA_934777095.1 uncultured Clostridium sp.
GCTTTAATATAGAACCAGTAACTTCTAAAACAACTAATGTATTAGGGTAGATATATGTTGAAACAACATCTCTTACAGTTACTTCTCTATTAAAGCCTTTAACTGAATTAGCCACAGAAGCACAGGAAACTTGGGCACCACTTACATCAAGCTGTACTTGATTAATAAAATCAATTAGGGGACAACCGTTGATTGCCATTTCTAAATGTTTTGTAGGAAGTAGTGGTTTATTTAAAAATCCTACTGGTATATCAAGCCATTGCTGAACTTTTTCTTCTATTGGATAAAGTAGGTTATATGCTTCCTTGTTAGGATTATCATCAGGTGTATTTAGCGATGATGAGATAGCTGCTATTTTATTTTTAGTATCATCAAAGTCAACGTTTATTTCAATGAATTTATTACCATTTTGACTTGTTTGTACTATATAAGTATCATTAACATATTGCCCAGATAAATTCATATGCTGATGTGCTGTAAGAAGTATATCAAATTCAAGTTCAGCACATATTTTGTTTGCTATGTTTTCCTTAGTTGTACTTAAGACCTTATTTGTAGTTAAGTCATTTTCAAAACCGCCATGGTATATTCCAATTAATATATCAGTTTCATTTTTAAGTTTTTCATATTCCTTAATAATAGAGGAATATGTGTCCTGTACTATGAAATTTTCCAGGTTTTCAGCTCTTTCCCATACTGTGATAAAATCAGTAGTAAAGCCGATAAGTCCAACTTTTAGACCGTTTTCTAATACTTTAATGTCACTAGGAAGTAAATCTATTTCTCCTAATTTATCGGTAATGTTTGTACAAAGACATTTTCCATTAAAGCTGTCTACATAATTTTTTAAGTATTCATAACCGTAGTTAAAGTCGTGGTTGCCAAGAGTAATATAATCGTATCCGCCTATATTCATTACTTTAGCTACTGGATGCATATCATATTTTTCTTTGCTTATGTATGTTGTAAATGGTGAACCTTGGATAGTATCACCGCCATCTATAATTAATGTATTTTCATCTTTTTTATATGAATTAATTATATTTAAAAGGCCCATATTTTTTTGGTCATTATTTCGATAGTCAGTAGGATAAATATACCCATGAAGGTCTGACGTGAAATATATCTTTAAATTCTTCATTGTTAAACACCTCCTGAAAATTATAACAAAAAAATTTATAAGTGTTAACTTTAGTATATTATATTGTTTGCTTTTTATGAATAAAAATTTTAATTAATAATAATTGTTTAAAATTTCAGGGTTAACATAAGTTAAATAAAATGGTATAGTAATAAAAGCTAATTAAATTTAAAATTTTAATTTAAAATAAAAATGAAGAGATGTGATATAGATGAATAATAAGTTTTTACCAATAAGTAAAGCTGATATGGAAGAAAGAGGCTGGGAACAATGTGACTTTATCATTGTTACTGGTGATGCATATGTTGACCATCACAGCTTTGGGACAGCAATTATATCTAGAGTGCTTGAACATGAAGGCTATAAAGTAGGGATAATTGCACAGCCAGACTGGCATAGCACAGAAGATTTTATGAAGCTAGGAAGACCAAGACTTGGATTCTTAGTAAATGCAGGAAATATGGACTCAATGGTTAATCATTATACTGTAAGTAAAAGAAGAAGAGAAAAAGATCTTTATTCTCCAGGCGGACAAATGGGCTTAAGACCAGACAGAGCAACAATTGTATATTGTAATAAAATAAGAGAAGCCTATAAACATGTTAATATTTGTATAGGTGGTGTAGAAGCAAGTTTAAGAAGATTTGCTCATTATGATTACTGGGGAGACAATGTCAGAAAATCAATTTTAAGTGATAGTGGAGCTGACCTTTTAATATATGGAATGAGTGAAAAGCAGATTGTAGAAGTTGCAAGATGCATGAATGAAGGTTTTGATGCAAAGTACATAAGACACGTACCAGGTACTTGTTATTTAGTTGATTCAATGGATGAAGTTTATGAAGAACATATAGTAATTCCTTCATATAAGGAAGTTGCTAGCGATAAAACAGTATATGCAAAAGCATTTAAAATTACTTATCAAGAACAAGATCCAATTAGAGGAAGAACTATTGTCCAAGATCAAGGTGATAAAATTCTAGTAGTTAATAAACCGGAAGTTATTCTTAATAGAGAAGAGCTAGATGCTGTTTATGATTTACCATTTACTAAGGAATATCATCC
>CAKVNP010000477.1 GCA_934777095.1 uncultured Clostridium sp.
TGAACATTCATTAAATTATAAATATAAGCAGCACATTCCTGAAGAAGTAAAAGCTAAATTGAAGAAAGCTGCTGATGCTGCTTTTGAGCTAGATGAACAGATGCTGGAAATAAAAGACGAAATTAAGGATGCTCAGAAATTATTTGAAGTAAAATCTGATATTATTTCATCAATAATGAATAATATATTGACATTAATTTCTATAGGTAAAGTGGCAGAAGCTACACGATATGAGATTCTATTAAATAGGCTGATAGAAGAAGGCGAAGTATGGGAGTTAAACAATCTATTAGATATAACTAAAAAAGATATTCAAAGATATAAAGAAAATTAATGGTATTCCCTTACAAAATATGGTAAAATAATAATAGAGACATTTTTTATACGACAAGATAAATTATATTACCTATTTTTTATAGGAGGGGCTATATGAGCAACGATATTGAAGAGGTTGTATTTCACATTATCGGATTTGCAGGAACTGCTAAGGGATTGGCTTATGAAGCCTTAGCTAAAGCTGAAGAGGGAGACTTTGAAGGCGCCAGTAAATTACTTAGTGAGGCAGATGAAAACTTTGAAGAAGCACATAAGGTGCAGACTAGTATAATTAGAGATGAAGTTGATGGTGAAAAAATAGAATTTTCTTTATTACTTATTCATGCGCAGGATCATCTAATGACAGCATTGGAAGCAAGGAATTTAATTGAAAAAATGATTAGAATGTATAAGCAGATTAAGAAGGTTTGATAATAAGATAAGATATACTAAAGTCAGTATAATACAGATTTTAGTATATTTAGGTGTGTTTAAAATTGAGAAGTGTTTAGAGAGTGTTATTAAAAAGGGGGAAAATTAAGAGGATGAGAGTATTGTTTGTGTGCGCTCAAGGATTATCAAGTGCAATTGCAGTTAATGCATTAAAGAAGGAAGCTGCTAAGGATGGAATTAATATGGAAGTATTAGCGGTAAGCACTAAAGAATTTGAAGATGAGATAATTAAAGGGTGGAATTTAGCTATGGTGGCACCACAAGTTAGAAATAGATTTGACCAGCTTAATAAAAAAGCTCAAGAAAATGGTGTTCCTTGCGTATTAATTGAATCACATGCATATAGTCCTTTAGGCGGCAAAAAACTTTTAGAACAAGTTAAAGCTGTTATGGGGTAATTATATAAAGAGAAAAATAGGGCTGGCTATTAATTTGGATTAAATTAATAGCCAGTTTTAATTATATTATGGAAACCTTTATGATATACTAATGTTGTTGGGGGTGACTTATGCAAAGAAAAACTAGTAAGAAGGATAAGTTTATTTTAGTACTTGCTATATTATTAGTTGTAAGTTCTGTAATAAATATTTTCCAAGGTAGAGTAAACATAAGGTATAAAGATATAATTCAGCAGCAGTGCTATGATGAGATTGAAGTTATCAGAGTTAAGAATGAGTCTATATTAAAGCAGCTGGATAGCAGCATAAATGCAAAAAGTATAACTAATAATGAACTTATGTTACTATATCAAAATTATAAATCTGCTGTAGACGCTGAAGTTAACTTATGGGAGTACTATTTTGATTATAAAAATAACCCATATATTTATACCGAAAATAATAATGTAAGCTTAGAAAATGAAAATAAGTATGAACTTTACTGGAAGATAGAAGAGTTATTTTATAATTACATACAGAAAAATCTTGATTCTAATGAATCAGTAATAACTTTAGCTAATCAACAGTTAGATGATTTTATGGTACTTAGAGAGATTGCCAATGAAATTAATGATTATTTTAACCAGTTTTATGATGAAAATTGTAAAGGGTTAAGTGAAGAGGAAAGAGCAAAAGCTGTTATTAAAAATTCATATTGGATAGATATGCTGAAAGGCAGCGAAGTTATTATGGGAAAATATATTAATCATCAATTTACTTATTAAGAAATATTGAATTTTTACAGGAGATGAGTTTGTCTCCTGTTTTTTTATAATATATATAGGGGAAAATGTTTATGAAAAGTAATAATGAAAAATTGAAAAATAGAGGTTTTATTCAGCAAGAAGACCTACAAAATATTATCTATTTAGCAAAAATGGATACATCAATTATGCCATTTTTAATGAAGGTATTAAAAGAAGATGACTTATCAAAAATATCAGAAGTTATCGATGCAATAGGATTTATGATATTTTATAACGAACAATTAGCTACAGG
>CAKVNP010000478.1 GCA_934777095.1 uncultured Clostridium sp.
ATTAGTGCCTCCATCTAAGATAATAAAATAACCATAATCAAAAATGCTTCGTATAAGCCTGCCGTATCCTTGTTTCATCTTTATACATAACTTAGGATAGTTATATGCTCTATAATAACTGTTTTGATAGCTTCGCATTGCCTTAAACAAAGGATCCTTAGGATTTACATTAGGTATCTTATCAAAAACAACACATCTTAATGCATCTCCTGGCAAGTCTATCCCTTCGAAAAATCCTTTAGTTCCTAAAATAATTGCTTTTCTATTTTTATCCTTTAAAACAGAAATTGCTTTTTTACTGGTATGAACCTCAATATCAGTATTTTCTATCAATATAGAAAGTTCTTTTTTCACCAGCTCCCTGCGATTATTGTTATTAAATAGAACTAAAATGTGTCCATTAATTTCTTTGCTTAGATCAAAAATAAATTTGGCGCTATTTTTAATATATTTACTTTTTTCTTTATAGCTTCCAATGTCTTTGGCAATAAATATTTTAGTCCTCCTCTTCAGGTTAAAAACTGGATTTATTACATAATCATCAGCTTCTCCCTGTCCTAGGATTTTCTTTACTGTATCAAAGGAGTTATTTATTTTTAGTGTTGCTGAGATAAAAACAGTACTCTTTACTTCACCAAGAATTTTTTCATTTACTAAATCTCCTATATTTAAAGGAGTATTTTTTATAGAAAAATTATTAAAATCATGATTAATAGTGATAATTTTGGCATAATCCTTAGAGAAAGTTAAAAAGGAATCTATTATATCAAAACCTAATTTAAGTTTCTGAATATATAGTGATATTACCCTATATTCTGTCCCTGAATCTTTTTCATCATAAACAATATTATTAACATAAGTAAAAATAACCTTATATAAAGAATAAATACTTGCCTTAAGCACTGATAAAGGTTCTTTTATACTTTCAAGAGGCACCTTATTTTCCTCTTCTGCATTATAAAATTCATCAGTAAAGTCATATTCATCATTATGAAGGCCTACTCTTCTAAATTCATTAAGCATATTAACAATATTAAATTCTATGTCCCTAGCTCTCTCTTTTAATAAATTTCTATCTATCTGTTCTTTATAGTTATATAAAGCATTAAGCTTA
Source organism: uncultured Clostridium sp. (assembly GCA_934777095.1). Lineage (GTDB taxonomy): Bacteria > Bacillota > Clostridia > Clostridiales > Clostridiaceae > Clostridium. Next base: position 1,115 of record CAKVNP010000478.1, read on the forward strand.
TTTAACATATAAACAATTGAAGGTGTTCCTTCATCTATTTCCTTGATCAGCTTTAAAAATTCCAACGCATCAAATTCTTCTGTAAAGTAATCATAACCTTTCTCCATTAAGTTATGTGCTTCATCAATTATAAGATTGCTTATCTTCTTTTTTTCACCATAAGGCCAGCTAGCTAGTAAAGAATGGTTTATAACTGTTATATTATCCATCGGAAGTTCGTTATATCTATTTTTTAAATAGCATTTTTTACTGCATTTATCTAAATCACACTTCTCACTATCACAAGTAATCAAGTGTCTGTATTTCTCTATATTAAAATACTCATATGCCCAATAATTAATTTTTTCTATATCTCCATATGTACCTTCCTGCGATAATGATTTCAAAAATAAATATGACAACAAACCATTTTTTTCATCATTGAATTCCTCACATTTTTCCAGCCTTTCAGCACAGATATAATTTGCTTTACCCTTCATGGCACCATATTTGACTTTCTTACTTAAGCCAAGCTTTTTTAGTATATTAGGTATGTCTTTTTCAATAAGCTGATTCTGCAGCTCCTTAGTATCAGTGGAAATTATAAAGCTTCTCTCTTCAGCATTCCTGCTCTGCCTATTTAGATATGATGCTATGGATACAATAAGCAGGTATGCAAAGGTCTTTCCTGAACCTGTCGGTGCCTCAATAAATATCCTTTTTTCATTTTTGATAGTATTACGAATCTGCTCTGCCATTTTTTCCTGATCTTTTCTATATACATAATGAAAATCTCCGCCATTATTCCAGATATCCTTCTCTTGCAGCAGTTTTTCATATTTTTCATATTCAATATCAATTTTTTTAAGAACAGTTTTCTCTTTAGGTTGCTCATCATAATCAACATAAGTATAGTTTTCAAAGGAAAACATTATAGGTCTTAATAAATAATCAGTCCACTCCCACCCTGAGGTGTTTAAAGATAATACTCTTAAATCCTTATATAGATCTCGTCTATTTTTCTCTTCCCTAGTCCAATGCCTGCATAAGATTGAATTAACTAATACTATATAGTTATATGGCACCTTTGAATGAATAT
>CAKVNP010000479.1 GCA_934777095.1 uncultured Clostridium sp.
TGATGATTTTAGTAACTGGCGGAGCAGCCAGTGGAAAATCAGAATTTGCAGAAGAAATTACGATAGAAAAAGGAAACAGAAATTTAATATATATTGCTACCATGATTCCTAGTGACGAGGAAGAAACTAAGGAAAAAATCAATAGGCATAAGGCAATGAGGATGTCAAAAGGATTTTTAACGGTAGAAGCACCGTTTGATCTTTCTTCAGTGGAGGTTTCAGCAGAATCAACAGTATTGTTAGAATGTATGTCAAATCTTTTAGCAAATGAAATGTATTGCAAAGGAAGAAACAAAGAAAGTGCTGCTGAGGAAATTTTAAAAGGAATAATGGATTTAAGAAGAAATTGCAAAAATCTGATTATAGTTACTAATGAAGTATTTTCTGATGGAATAACTTATGATCAGGAAACACAAGAATATATAGATAATTTGTCATTAATAAATAGGGAAATTGGAATAATTGCCGATGAAGTTATAGAAGTAGTGTATTCAATTCCTGTATATCAAAAGAAGAAGGAGTGATTAAATGATACAGTCTTTCATCATAGCTTTTTCAATGTATTCTAAAATTCCTATGCCGACAATTGAATGGAATAAGGAAAATATGAAGTATGCCTTAGGCTTTTTCCCTTTAGTAGGGGCAGCTATTGGAGCAATACTAAGCTTATGGTGCTATATAGCAGATAAACTTAACATTGGCAGCGTGCTGTTTGCAGCAGTGGCAACAGTTATTCCTGTGCTTATTACAGGGGGGATTCACCTTGATGGATTTTGTGATACGGTAGATGCAAAAAGCTCCCATCAAAGCATGGAAAGAAAACTTGAAATTTTAAAGGATCCGCATATAGGAGCCTTTGCTTTAATTTACAGCATGGTTTACTTTGTAGTTAATTTTGGACTATGGACTGAATTTAATATAAGCGTAAAGAATGTCTTACTTATTTCTTTAGGATTTGTATTAAGCAGAGCCTTTAGTGGGTTGGCAATAGTTACTTTTAAATGTGCTAAGAACAGTGGGCTGGCTTATATGTTTGCCAGTGGAGCAGAAAAGAAAAAGGTACGCAATATTATGGCTGTTTACATTATAGCAGCAGCTGTAGCAGCTTTAATTATTAATCCTATAATAGGAGCTTTAGTTATCATAGCTATTTTATTAACATTTATATATTATAAACAGATGTCATATAAGCAGTTTGGGGGAATTACTGGTGACTTAGCAGGTTACTTCTTACAAATTGCAGAATTAGCATTATTAGCAGTCATAGTTTTAGCAGGAGGTGTAAGATGATAAAGTTTATAATTGGCGGAAAAGGCCAAGGAAAGCTTCAATATGTTCTAGAAAAAGAAAAATATAATAAAGAAGATGTATGCTTTGGTGAGGAATGCCAATATGAAGAGGTCTTTAAAAAGCCTATTTTATATAATTTTCATTTATTAGTTAAAAGGCTGCTTAAAGATAAAATTGATCCAATAGAATTTACCGAGGATATTCTAGCAAGACACGAAAACATCATTATTATCAGTGATGAAATTGGTTTAGGAATTGTTCCAATGGATAAAGAGGATAGAAATTGGCGTGAAGTAACTGGTAGAGCATGCTGTATTATTGCTAAAAAAGCAGCACTTGTGGAAAGAGTATTATGTGGAATTCCGATGACTATCAAGGAAAAAAAGGAATACGAGCAAGAAGCAATTAAAGATTCAAGATTCCTTAAGGTAATAATGATCAGGCATGGACGTACTGAAGGAAATGAATTAAAAAGATATATAGGTAAAACAGATGAACACCTTACATTAGGAGGAATTCATCAATTATTAAATAGAGCTTCGGAGAATTTTTATCCAATGGCAGAGAAAGCTTATGTAAGCCCAATGCTAAGATGTATTGAAACAGCAAAAATTATATATCCAAAAGCTGAAAGAATAATTGATGATGGCTTAAAGGAAACTGATTTTGGTGATTTTGAAAATAAATCTTATGAAGATTTAAAGGATGAACCAGCATATCAAAAATGGATTGATGGTAATGGACAAGGAGCATGTCCTAACGGAGAGGAAAAGAGTGTATTTATTGAAAGATGCCAAAGGTCATTTGAAGAAATAATCAATAATTCTTTAGGTGAAGAAAGCATCGCATTTGTAGTCCATGGAGGAACAATCATGGCTATTTTAGATAAATATG
>CAKVNP010000480.1 GCA_934777095.1 uncultured Clostridium sp.
AACAATACATCTGTGTAATCTAGTGAAATAATCCATTTCATCACTAACTGTATTCATTGTTTGCAACTCAGTATAAAATGGTCTGTTGTTACTTATAATTGCGAAGGTTTCATTAATTGTATTATCCCACAATATTTCACCCTCACCATTGGTTTGTATAATATCTTGTTGGTTAATATATGCTCCATTTTCATTATAGTCATTTATAAGATATAAAATTATTGATAATAGATTAAATGCTCTTTGCTCTTCATCTCCATTAAATAAATTTATAATCTGATCTTTTGAATTATATTTATTTAAAACCTTAAGAACTTGCTTCATTTCTTCTAGTGGAGCTTTTTTAGTTAATAAATATTTTGGAAAACACTTAATAACTATATTTCCTACTGTTAATACTCCTACAAATGTAAATACATAGTAGTATTCATCATTCATATCTACATCAACTATTTCAATATCTTCATCAGTTAAATCAGTTAAATTCTTTTGTGTAGATGTAGAGTTAACCATCTTCAAAACACCATAAGCCTTTAATTTTTTAACTAAGTCTTTAAATTCTTCGTCATTTAGCTTAAAAATATTTTTTAACTGCTCTTTTGAGTATCGTTTTTGTTCTCTTATGTACTCTGACATTATGTTCATTACAAAAACACCTACTCTTTCTCTGCTATGTAAGAAAGGTTATCAACTTTTTTCCCTTGTGTGCTATATATATCTACATTTTCTTTATCGAATATATCGTATTGAGTATCTATTCCAAAGATTGCTTCTCCTATTTTATCAAAAGCTTCACATACTGAAGAGTATTTAGAATGGTCACTACATCCTTCAAATAGTTTTTGTTTATATTGCTTTGCAGCATCTTCATAAAGATACATTATTATTTTACTCTTAAATGCTTCTATAAACTTTTTGTTATCTTTAACATAGTTATTACCTTCTTGTGTACTTATAACATCTTTAGAAAGGAAATATGGACCTAATAACTTATCTTCATTTACTTTACAAACATTAGATAACTTATTGTTTATAGCCATTCTTAAATCATTCCAATTAACATCATGTTCATCTTTACCTAGTTTAACTATGATATTTTTAATACCTTCAGAATTTTCATTTATACCTATATACTCAAAGTTCCATCTACGCTTAAATGCAGTATCCATTGGGAACACGCCTTGGTCTGCACTATTCATAGTAGCCCATAAATACATATTTTTAGGTATTCTTATTCTTTCATAATCTGATTCTTTTCCTTTAAGTTCTTGAGCTAAGTATGCTCTCATATCTTCACTTGTTTCTATTTCATATTCACTTTGTCCATTAGCTCTATCAAGTAATTGGAATACATCTCCAAATACTGCAGCTACGTTAGCTCTATTTATTTCCTCAATTAATAATAAATATGGCTTAGGGTTATTTTCTTTTATGCTTCTTATAGCTTTTACATAAGTTCTCATAAATGGACCTGGTACATATTTATATGTAATTGTTGTAGTTTCAACTCCATTAACTAATTCTTTAACTGGAACTGGCTTATATGTTCCTACAAATTGGGCATATGAATAATTAGGATGGAATGTAACTCTTTCAAAATTTTGTCCAAATACTACTTTATCATTTTCTAATCTATTACTTTTTCCTGTTCCTGGTGCTCCAAATACAATTCTATTATGAGGATGCTCTATATCAAGTTCAAAATCATTATTTATCTCTTGTTCATTGTTTTCATCATCTTCTTCTGACTCTATCTCACTTCTATCTATACCTTGATTTATTACATTAAATTTAACATCTAAAGTTAATATTTGATTTTCTTCATCTATATCTAATATTAATTCATTACCTGCTAAGTTATTATCAATTAATGCAATGAACCATTCATATTCTTTTGAATCAAATTTCTTATATACTGTCCTGTATAATTGAAACTTCCCATTTGATGCATTTATTGAAGCTATGAATTTATTATTTACCTTTGAATAATCTTCACCAATTAACCAAAGTGCTCCTTTACCTAATTTAAATTTATACTCCTTAGAAAGTACAAATGCATCTCCATCTGTACTTTTTCTTGCATAATCAATACTAGGGTCTTGTACTAAAATATTTTTTTCTCTTGCAGCTTCAAGGAATTCACT
>CAKVNP010000481.1 GCA_934777095.1 uncultured Clostridium sp.
GAGCTATACCTTGTCCTAAAGGTCCGCTTGTTGCATCAACCCCATCAGTATGTCCTACTTCTGGATGACCTGGTGTTTTTGAATTTAACTGTCTGAACTGCTTAAGATCTTCTATTGATATATCATATCCACTTAAATGAAGCATTGAATATAATAAAGCTGAGCCATGACCTGCTGATAAGATAAATCTATCTCTATTAAACCACTTGCTGTCTTTAGGATTGATATTTAAATACTTTGTAAACAAAGTATAGGCCATAGGTGCTGCTCCCATACATATACCTGGATGTCCTGAATTTGCTTTCTCTATTTGATCAACAGATAGCATTCTTATTGTATTTATACTTTTATTTTCTATTTCTTTCATTTATAATCCTCCCCTAAAAAAGTCCATACAATTAAAAATTATTTTTAACTGTTCCGTACAATTAAATATTAACAAATATTACAATAATTGTAAATACAAATAAAGTAAAAAAGATATTTATATATAAATAAAAATATAAACATCTTTGTACTAATAATTTATTTCATAGCAGAAGTACTATCTTTAATAATTATTTTAGGTTCGAAAATATATTGTTTCTCACTATTTTCTTTATTAATTAATGACAAAAGAATTTCTGCAGCTTTTGCACCTAAAGCTTCCTTAGGATGTATCACAGTAGTTATTTTACAATCTAAAGCAGCTGCTACAGTATCGTCATTATCATATCCCACTACTGATAGTTCTTCTGGAACATTAACTCCCATCTTCTTTGCTGCCATCATTACCTTCATTGCCACTCTGTCATTATAGCAGACTATTGCCGTAGGCCTTTCCTCCCTGCTTAAAATACTCTTAGTAAATCCATCTACATAGAAATCTTCTTCATAAGTATTGTACCTACCAATTATTGCATCCTCTACTTTTAGGTTATTATCTTCTAAGGCCCTTAAATAACCATTTTTTCGTTCAATTCCTTGAATATCATCTTCTTTAAATAAGCCTGCAATTAACTTATGTCCTAACTTAATTAAATATTCTGTGGCAATATACCCCCCCTTATTATCATCAATAGTAACGTATGGCTGCTTTTCTTTGTCATAAGCAGCATTTATCATTACATAAGGGATTTTATTTTGCTCAATTTCTTTATAGTATTCCTTATTTACATTTTCCAATGCACTAGTGGTAGGCTCAATTATCGCTCCAACTACATCATACTCTAATACTTTTTTTAACTGTGATCTTTCCTTATCCTTTTCATTATTTGTGCTTAACAGCATAATATCATATCCACTAGGGCTTAATACTTTTTCTATTCCTTTAATTAAATAAGGAAAAATATATTCACTTACATACGTTGTAATTACAATTATCATTTTATTTTTTATTCTATCATTGCTTTCCATCTTAGAGACATATGCCCCTTTACTTTTTTCACGATAGATAAGTCCGTTCTTTTCTAATTCCGAAATAGCCTGCCTTACTGTATGTCTGCTTACCTGAAACTTTTCTCCTATTTCCTGCTCTTTAGGTAATTTTTCATCTTGCTTCATTTCCTCAGAAAGTATTTTATTCTTGTAATAATCATATATTTCAATATACTTAATAAACTTTTCACTCATCACGGCTTCCTCCTAACATTGTACTTACAATTTATTCCATTATTTATATTGTATAGTATATTTTAGGTTTTTTCCATATTTTTTCTTTAAAATAAATAATAAAAGCGAAGCATATGCTTCGCTTTTATTCAATATCGTATTTAAACTTTATTGAAATTTCCTTTATTTCACCCTTAGAATTTTTTCTTATTCTAAATTGTTTAATATCTTTACAATCATTTTCAAGTTGGTAATTCAATTCTGTTAATGTTGCTTTAATATTTTTAGTTACTCCACCATCTTCTATAACTATAAATCTTGACTTTCTACAAGTAGTTTCATTATTTGCATCATCAAGAACAACATAGTATTCTGGTGCTTCTTCGATAACTACATACTCCTTACCTAAAGTTAATGTAGAACAAAGACTATTATCTGTACATTTAATTTTCATAACTTCTCCCCTCATCCCTTATGTCGATCTGTTAAGTTATATGGACATTGCTCTTCTCAACGCTAGAAAATATAATAAGTTTGCCTAGAACTAATTATCC
>CAKVNP010000482.1 GCA_934777095.1 uncultured Clostridium sp.
GGCTTTCCTTTAACCTTTTCTAATATTTCCTGAAGAGCTCTTGGATGTATCTCTTGTGCTGACTTCACTGTATATCCTAGATTGTGAACAAAATCTTTAAATTTTTGAAGTTTTTCATCATCTGGTTCTTCATGGACTCTATACACAAAAGGCAAATTCTGCCAATACAGATCTTCAGCTATAGTCTCATTACAAACAAGCATAAACTCTTCAATAATTCTATTAGCTATGGCTCTTTCATAAGGTTTTATATCTATTGGTCTGCCAACTTCATTTAAGATTATCTTTGATTCTTCAAAGTCAAAGTCTATGGCTCCTCTTTTAGTTCTCTTTTCTCTTAAGATATTGCAAAGCTCTTCCATAGTCTTAAAGTCTTCGATTAAATAGTCATATTTCTTTAAAGTTTCCTCATCTGCTGTACCTTCTAATATTTTAGTAACATCAGTATATGTCATTCTTTCATTAGTCTTAATAACTGTTTCATCTATTTCATGAGCTAAAACTTTACCTTTTTTATCAATTTCCATGAAACAACTTAAAGTTAATCTATCTACATTAGGATTTAATGAACATATTCCATTAGATAATTTCTTAGGAAGCATTGGTATAACTCTGTCTATTAAATACACTGATGTTCCCCTTTTTAGAGCTTCTTTATCTAAAGGATTCTTTTCCCTTACATAGTGTGATACATCAGCTATATGGACACCTAATCTATAGTTTCCATTTGACAGTCTTTCAATAGATACAGCATCATCTAAATCCTTAGCATCTTCACCATCTATAGTAACCATTCTTAAATCTCTAATATCTCTTCTTCTTTTAATTTCTTTTGGATCTATTTCTTCTGAAATTCCTTCTGCATAATTTAATACTTTCTCTGGGAATTCTTCAGGAAGTCCGTGTTTCTTAATAATAGTAAGTATATCTAATCCTTTTTCACCCTTTTTGCCTAAGACTTCAACTATAACACCTTCTGGACTTCTTCTATTATCAGCCCATTTAGTAACCTTTACAATTACCACATCACCATGTTTTGCTTTATTTTGATCCCTTCTAGCTACAAATATATCTTGATTAAGTCTAGTATCTTCTGGAACTACAAACCCAAAGTTTCTACTTTCTTCAAAGACACCAATTATTTTAGTATTAGCCCTTTCAAGGACTTCAACTATTTCTCCTTCTCTCTTTTTCCCATTAAAATTATCTTTAGTAACCTGTACTAAAACCTTATCACCATTCATTGCACCATTCATGCATGAACTTGGTATAAATACATCACTTTCATCTTCATTTTCTGGAATCACGAAGCCAAATCCCTTTTTATGAGCTTGAATTTTCCCTGTTACTAGTCCCATTCTTTCAGGAATAGCAAATCTATCTTTTTTAGTTCTTACGATTGACCCTTCCTTTTCCATCATCTTTAGAGTCCATTTAAAATCTTGGTACTCATCTTTATTTATATCAAATACTGCTACCAATTCTTGAATATCCATTGGTCTATAAGCTTCTTCTCTCATAAAGCTTAATAGTGTTTCTTTTATTCCCATTAATAGTATTCCTCCGTTTTTTTATTCTAATATAAATATATCCACTTTCAGCAATAATACACACCATTTATTTTTTACTAATGTAGTTCTTTTATTCTATAAAAAATTACGCTATATACAAACATAGTAATATGTGAAATATTCATAAAAAAAGAGCTGTTATTGTTACAGCTCTTACTCATCAATATATTAAAGTATGTTTAAAACTATTGTGTTAATTGCAAATAATAACATTGAGAATATAGTTATTTTTGCTAATACAGCTTCCTTAGTTCTAGCTTTATTTTTAGTGAAGAATGTTTCACTTTTACTTCCCATAATTAACCCACTTAAGGCATCAGCTTTACTTTTTTGCATTAATATTGATACTATAACAATTATTCCTAAAATAACTTCTAAAACATATAATCCAGTTTTCATGGTACACCTCCCACATAGTACTCTTCTTCATACTCACGTATTTACATAATAACACAGTACATCCAAAAAAACAAGTTAACCCACCACTTTATGCACCATTAATTGCCAAATCAATCTATCTATTCTTAACTTCTATATCCTTACTTCTCTTTGAAACAACTGCGTAAATAAC
>CAKVNP010000483.1 GCA_934777095.1 uncultured Clostridium sp.
ATACAAGTCAAGAAAAGAAGAAGCTGAAAAGAGATTAGCAAATACTGATGATAATTTAGTTAGAATAAGAGATATTATATCTACATACGAGGAAAGATTAGAACCTCTTAGAATTGAAAAAGAAAAAGCTATAAAATATCAAGGGTTGGCAGAAGAGCTAAAAACTAACGAAGTTTCTTTACTTGTATATAACATAAAAAGGATAGGACACGATTATGAAAGAGTTTCTAATGAGGTAAAGGAAAAAGAAGAAGTAATTGCTAAAAAGAGAGATATCTTAAATAATCATAAAGCAGCATTAAAGGAATTAGAGGATAAGATAGAAGAGCTTGATAAAAAGAATGCTGCAGAAAAAGATGAATACTATAAATGCAGAGATGATGTAGCTCAAAATACTAAGGATATTGAATTATTTAATGAAAGAGTACAGAATTTTAAAAATCTAATTCAAAAAGAAGAAGAGGAAATAAATGAGCTTACTGAAAAGCTTGGAAGGCTTCAAAAGGAAAAAGAAGAACTAGAACTAAGACTTTCAGAAAAGAAAGAAGAAAAAAGATTAAAGCTGCAAGAGTTAAATGAAATAGATAATAGTATTAATGAAATAAATAGATTAATTAGAAGTGCTGAAAATGAATTGTCTAACTTAAAGGGAGATGAATTTGAGTATCTATCAAAGACTTCTGAATTAAATAATATTATTATGTCATTAACTAAAGATATAGCTACAAATAAGGAAAAAGAGGAATCAATCACTGCTAATTTAGCAAACCTTGAACGTAATTTATCAATTAATATTGGAACGATAGAAAGCTTAAAGGTAAAGATTGATAATACAAAAAATAAGATAAGAGAATTAAATGAGGAAATAAACCAGCTTAGAAAAAATCTTAATGGTGAAAATAGTAAGCTAGGCAATGTAGAGCGTAACTTAAATGTTATTACTAAAAAAATCAATGAAACAGAAGCTACACATAATATGCTGGAGAATCTTGAAAAGCATTATGAAGGATATAATAGAACTGTAAAGAATCTTATGGAGCATGTTAATAATGGAAGAGTCCATGGGATAAAAGATATTAGTGTTGTAGGTGAAGTGTTTAAGGTAAGCAGGGAGTATGAAATTGCCATTGAAATTGCTTTAGGTGCTGCGATTTCTAATATAATTACTCAAAAGGAAGATGATGCAAAAACTTTAATTTCTTATTTAAAAGCCAAAGGAATGGGAAGAGCAACATTTTTACCTTTAAATATTATTAAAGGAAGAACTCTTGTACTAAATAATGATATTAAGAATACAGAAGGATATATTGGTATAGCATCAGAAATAATTACCTTTGATCCTAAATATAAAGATATAATGGAGTATAGTTTAGGAAAAACTATAATTGCCAAAGATATGGATTCTGCTATAGTGATTTCTAAGAAGGGAAAACATAGTTTTAGAATTGTAACTTTAGGAGGAGAAGTTATCAACCCAGGTGGAGCCTTAACAGGAGGAAGCATTCAAGGGAAGAATACTAATCTTTTAGGGAGAAAAAGAGAAATTGAAGAATTAGCAAAATCTCTTAAAGAATATAAACAAAAATTTGTTGATGAAAGAAAAGTATATGACAGCATCAAAAATAATATAAAGTCTTTAGACGAAAATATCGTAAATAAAAAGGAAGAAATACATCAAAATAATATTGAGCTTACAGTTTTAGATGGAGAGGTTAGAGCCTTGATTAATGAAGGGGATAAGCTTAAAAAATCAATTAATACGTCTAATGACGAAGCAGCAAGAATTAGTGCAGATAGTAAAGCTATTGAAAAGAAACTCGCTGAAAAAAGAGAAAATCTAAAAAGGCTGGAAGAAAAAAGCGTTGAAGGAAAAGATAGAATAAAATCATTGGAAGATAGCTTGCTTCAAAATAAGAATAAGCTTGAAGACGTGAAAAATAAATTTACTGAAATAAGAATAGCTAAAGCTGCTTTAGATGAAAGCCTGCAAAGCGAAGAGAGACAAATAAAGAATAAGATAAATGAAATATCTGAAAATGAAAATAAATGCAATAGCTTAAAGGCAGAAATTAAAACTAAAGAAGAAAATAATAAATATAAGTTGGGGTTATGGGTAAGAGATAAAATATCTGGTATAGGAAC
>CAKVNP010000484.1 GCA_934777095.1 uncultured Clostridium sp.
GTTGAGAATGGTCTAAATAAGTGAACTTTAACTAAACCATATTTTTCTCCTCTAGCATTTAATTCATCTATAGTTTCTTCAATTGCTTCTGTAACTGAACCTATTGCAATAATTACATGCTTAGCATCTGGAGCTCCATAGTAATTGAATAACTCATATTTTCTTCCTGTAAGCTCGCTCATTTTACCCATGTATTCTTCTACTATAGGTATTATGTTGTTATAGTACTTGTTTGAAGCTTCTCTTGTTTGGAAATAGATATCAGAGTTTTGAGCTGTACCTCTTGTAACTGGGTGGTTTGGAGATAATGCTCTATTTCTGAAGTTTTGTAGTGCTTCTTGATCTACTAAACTTGCGTAATCTTCGTAATCTAAAACTTCAACCTTTTGAATTTCATGTGATGTTCTAAATCCATCAAAGAAATTAATAAAAGGTAAGCTACCCTTAATTGCTGCAAGGTGTGATACTGGCGCTAAGTCAGCAACTTCTTGAACTGAACCTGCTGCTAACATTACACATCCTGTCATTCTTGCTGACATAACATCTTGGTGATCACCAAATATTGATAATGCTTGTGAAGCTAATGCTCTAGCACTTACGTGGAATACACCTGGTAATAATTCCCCTGCTACCTTATACATATTTGGTAACATTAATAATAAACCTTGAGATGCTGTAAAAGTAGTTGTTAAAGCACCTGCTTGTAATGAACCGTGGAATGCTCCAGCAGCCCCTGCTTCTGATTGCATTTCAACAACATTAACAGTTTGTCCAAATATATTTTTCTTTCCTTGTGCAGCCCATTCATCTACAACTTCAGCCATTGTAGTTGAAGGCGTTATTGGGAATATTGCAGCTACATCTGTATACGCATATGCAACATATGCAGCAGCTGTATTTCCATCTATAGTCATCATTTTCTTTGCCATGATAAATACCGCCCTTCTTATGTAATAATTATTATCCATTAATAACTATTATAACACCAAAAAATTATTTTTCTAGTTTTTATATAAAAAATATTTTTAACTTATTAATTCATTTAAATCTTTTATAATTTGAATTTTCCCTCTATGCATTTTAATATAGCCTTCTTTTTCAATCTTTTTAAGCTTCCTGCTAACAACTTCTCTAGTTGAATCAATTTCAAAAGCTAGCTCACTATGTGTGGCATAAATCACTTTTGTCTTCTTACTAAGCAGCATCTTTATTAATCTCATTTCTAAAGGCTCATGCCTGATGGACTCTTTATTTTTTATTATTATCTGATGTTTTCTATACAAATCATTGTACATATATCTTAAAAATTCCTTATCCTGCTTTAGATATCTCTTTGCAATACCACAAGGTATTATACATATTTCAGATTCCTGCATGGCTTTGGCACAAATATTTAAATTATCATCCTCTTTAAAACAATTAGATAGTTCGTTACATAACTGTCCTTTAGATAAATTATATAAATTAGTTTCCTTGCCACCAGCATTCATTCTTTGTATTTTTATGTTACCGCTAATAACAAAAATAAAACCCATGCATCCATCCCCATCATTAGATAAATGTGTATTTATCTGCAGTTTTTTAAATATTGCACTATTAGCAATAATCCCTTGGCTTTCCTCATCAATACTTTTCAGCAACGGATAAGCTTCGTATAAGCTATCTATTCTCTTTTGTATATCATTTACATCCTTTATGTAGGTTATCATTTTTAATCCTCACTAATACTTTACAACTTTATTTTCTATATTTTTGTGACTAAATCACATTATAATCACATTTGCTATTTTTTGCACTATTTTATTACATTTTTCAACTTATTTCTGCTCTGATAATTCAATATCTGCCAATAAAACCTGCATAATTTTTAATTATTATTTGTATTATAATATTGTTATTATTTTTTTAAATTTTCAGATAATTTCAGCTTTTTCAGAATGGTTGACAATGATTATTCATGGAATATAATTATTATATAATATATTTTAAAAAAAGAGAAAAGGGGCTTACATTTATGAATAAAACATTAAGCATCAATTCAGACTTAACGTGGGTTGGTTCATTAGACCCAGAATTAAGA
>CAKVNP010000485.1 GCA_934777095.1 uncultured Clostridium sp.
AAATTAAATAATAGGAAAAAAGTGAAAAAATAAATGGCAAAATTATTTATAATATTTAAAAATATAATAAAGATATGTTATATTTACACGAAAAATTCTATATGGTAGAATTATTAGGAAGAAAAGAGTTAATTTTGTAGCAAAGGGGGAGAAAGGGTGAAGCATAGTAGAAAAATATCATTATTTATAATAATTACTATGATAATAATGAACTTTACCACGATAAATGTACAAGCTTTAAATGAGAAATCACAATCAGATGATAATATTATTAATATGTATGAAAGTGATAATCAAGCAAGTGAAATAATTAATTATCAATCTTTAAAAGAAGTAACAGCTATGTTAAATCAGAAATCAGAAAGTGAATTAAATTTACAAGATGATGTTGAGATGACTAAGGATATTTTTGATGAAGATCAATCAGTTAATGATGAAATTCAAGAAACTTATGAATCAGATAATGTTGAAGAAACTACTAATGATTCTAATGAAGAAATAAATGAAACAGATGATAACGAAGAGAATGTTAATGATTCTGATGAGGTTATCAATGGATCTAATGAGGAATTAGAAGAATCAGATAATAATGATGAAATTATTAATGATAGTATCGGAGAATTAGGGGAAGAGAATGAAATTCCTACTGAGAATAAAATAGACATTATTGACAATAGTGAAATAAATGCAGTAGATTTAAATGATGAAATTATTATGGAAGAAAATGAAGCAGACTTATTTTCATTAACAGCAAGAGCTGGAGAAATATATGATATTAATATTATTTCGACTACTACAGTAACAGTAGCTAAAATGGAAGCGTGGGCAAAAAGTAAAGGTGCTACAGCAGAATTTATAAGTTTAGCAGCCCTATATGAAAAATATGCTTCAAAAAGAGGTAAAGTGAATTGGGCACTTGCATATGTACAAGCTGCTAAGGAGACTGGTTATGGTAAATTTGGTGGGGTACTTACAGCTGATTATCATAATCCGTGTGGATTAAAGAATTCAACAGGTGGAGCAGATGATGATCCAGATGCTCATAAGAAGTTTGATAACTGGGATCAGGGTGTAATCGCACATTTAGATCATTTAGCTTTATATGCAGGTGCAAGTGGATATCCTAAAACTACATATGTACCATCATATAAATCAAGTGATTTAAAAAGTAATGAAACATATGATCCAAGACATACTGGCAATTGGTATGCAACTAATGTATATGGAAAAGCCAAAACTGCAATAGATTTAGGTGGTAAATGGGCACCAAGTACTACATATGGAGCTGAAGTGTTGGGATTATACTGTCAAGCTACAGGTACTAAGTATGCACCAGCAAAAAGTTATCTTGATGTACCTGCAGCCAATGCTACTGTAGTAAATAACTCTTTAAGGGTAAAAGGATGGGCAATAAGTGCGGTAGGAGTTAGGTCTGTAAATGTTTATTTAGATGATATAAGCATTGGAACTGCCACTTATGGAAATAGTAGAGAGGATATTCAATCAAAATATCCTAATTATTTTAATAGCTTAAATTCAGGGTTTGACAAAACTTTTGATGTAGGAGCATTTGGCAGTGGTAAAAAGACCTTAAAGATTGTCATTACAGCTAATGATGGAACTACACAAACTATTACTACTACTATTAATTTAAAATTAGCCGAAAGAGCTAAGCTTGAAACTCCAACAGCAAATGCTTCTATTTCAAATAATAAATTGAGTATAAAAGGATGGGCTCTAGCATCATCAGGAGTAAACTATGTTAATGTATATATTGATGGTGAAAAGGTTGCACGAGCAAATTATGGAGCGGTAAGAACAGATGTAATAAATGCGTATCCAGGATATAGTACTGATGGTAAGGTAGGATATACAGCTGATATTGATTTAAGTAAGGTGAAAAATGGAACAAGAAAACTTGAAATTCTTGTAAGGGCAAAGGATGGAACAAAGCAAGTAATTTCAACTAATTTTATAAAAGAACTAGAATCTATAGGTAATTTAGAAACACCAACAGCAAATGCAGAAATTACTGATGGGAAATTAAATATTAAAGGCTGGGCATTAGCATCATCAGG
>CAKVNP010000486.1 GCA_934777095.1 uncultured Clostridium sp.
AAATTAGGGGGTCGTTGTTTTTTTATACAAAAAAACTTGCGAAACCTTGATATATATAGAAATTTTAAAAGAAATAGCGTAATAAACTTTACACTAACAATGGCATTAAGGGAGGATAAATATGGGAGAAAAATTTGAATTGCTATATGGAGATACTAATAGAGTACTTAAAATAAATGCAGAAGCTGGAGAAACATATGTAGTTGAAGCTGGCGCAATGGTTTCAATGAGCAATGTATTTGAGACAAAGGCTAAAACAGGAGGTCTAGGGAAAACTTTAGGTAGAATGTTTAGCGGTGAATCCATGTTTATACAGAATTTTAGAGCTAATGCACCTGGTGAATTATTATTAGCACCACAGTTTTTAGGTGATATTCAAAGGATAGAAATGGATGGAAGCAGAAGCTATAGATTAGGTAGATCTAGTTTCTTAGCATCTACTTCAGGAATTGAAGTTAAAACTAAAAATGGTGGCTTTAATGGAATGTTATCAGGAGAAGGTTTAATTCAAATGGAAGCATCAGGACAAGGAACATTATTTATTAGTGCATATGGTGCAATCCATAAAAAAGAATTAGAACCTGGTGAAACATATATAGTTGATTCTAATCATCTTGTATTATGGGATAGTAATTTAAGATACAGCACTGAGCTTGTTTCTGGATTTTTAAGTTCTATTGCAGGTGGAGAGGGGCTTGTATGTAAGTTCCAAGGACCAGGGACTGTTTGGATACAGACTAGAAATCCAGCAAATATGATGCAGGCTGCACATAAGTAGGAAGATTAGAGACAGTAAAGTTTTTTTACTGTCTTTTATATATTAATTTAACAGGAGGAAATGAATTGATAATTACTGCTTTACTTGAGAATGAAACAGTTTCCAGCCAGTATGAAAAGAAGCATGGGCTAAGTCTATATGTAAAAACGCAGGAACATAATATATTGTTTGATTTAGGACCTGATGAGACTTTCATTAAAAATGCTGAAAAGATGAATATAGATTTAAAAGAAGTAAATATTGTTGTAATTTCACATGGACATAATGATCATGGAGGTGGACTTAAAGCATTTTTAGAATATAATGATAAAGCTAAAATATATATTAGAAAATCTGCTTTTAATCCACATTATACTGCACCGTTATTATGGACAAAGATAAATATAGGCTTAGATACTGACCTAATGGATAATGAGAGAATTATCTTTACTGATGACCAGTTTAATATTGATGAAAACCTTTGCCTTTTTTCGAATGTAAAAATGGATAGATTGCTTCCTGAGGGAAATAAATCATTATATAAAAAAGAGAATAATAAATTTATTAATGATGATTTTTCACATGAGCAGAATTTATTAATTTTTGAGGATGGTGAATATACTTTATTAAGTGGCTGCTCTCATTGTGGAATAGTAAATATATTAGATAAAGCTGAGGGCATGGCGCAGAAACATATTTCTACTGCAATTGGAGGATTTCATTTATTTAAGATAGGTATGACCAAGAATGAAACTGTAGATGCTATAGGTAATGAACTGATGAAAAGAAAAACAAAGTTTTATACCTGCCATTGTACAGGCGTAAAATCATATGAGCGCCTTAAAGAAGAAATGAAAGATAAAATAGAATACCTTAAAACAGGACAAACTGTAGAGGTTATTTATTAATACAATAGATAATTAATAAAAAATAAGTATTAAATCTTTAATTAGAATTAAAGAGCTGGTGAAATAAACCAGCTCTTTTTTGTAAAGAAAATATTTTTATTTTTTTACTTTTTATTTAAACAAAATAGCTTTTCTATACGTCTATATATTAGAATTAGATGAAAGCTGAGGAAAATGAATGGAGAAGAGAGATGTTTAACTTTAGGGGGAAAGCTTTAGAAAAGAGCTTTGAGAAATTTATTGTAGATAATAAAGAAAAATTTTATAAATTAGCATATTGTTATGTAAAGAATCATCATGATGCCCTTGATATCATACAAGAAAGTATACTTAAGGCTTATGCAAATTTGAATTCTTTAAAGGATGAAAAAGCTATTGATAAATGGTTTAGCAGGATTGTAGTAAATACA